>JBBIQF010000090.1:12053-24305 GCA_037442445.1 Planctomycetaceae bacterium | reverse complement strand
AAAATCGATCGGCCCCTGGACTTCTATCGGGCGCTGGTGGACCTCGACCCCGGCCAGGAGCTGGAACTGTCGGTGCGGCGGGGAAGCGAAAAGGTAACGCTTCAGTTGACGCTGGGCCAGGCGGCCCCGTCCAAAGAGCCCTCCAATCCCACCTGGGAAATCCTGGGCTTGGACCTCAGACCCATCCCCCCCGCCGAGTTCCGTCGCCAATTCCAGACCCGCTACGAGGGCGGGCTATTGGTGGTTGCCGTGCGCCCCGGCAGCCCTGCCGCCGAACAAGGCATCCGCCGCGGCGACGTGCTCGTGGGGATGCACATCTGGTCCACGCTCTCAGTCGAAAACGTGCTATGGGTGATGAAGCGGCCCGATTTCGCCAGCCTCAACCCCATCAAGTTCTTCATCCTGCGGGGCAACGATACGCTGTACGGCTACCTGCCCGTCTCGCTGGTCGACCGGCCAGGGCCGTAGGGCCGGCCAGACCCCGGGGGGCTAGCGCACCCCACAGGCGCCAGCTTTGGCAAGAGAGCTGGAGTTCGCAGGGCCGCCGGCCGCCCCGGCCGCCAGACGCCACAGCCGCTCAGCCTTTGACCGTGATCCGCCGCGCCTGCGCCGAGGGGACCTTTTGCAGCCGCACCGTCAGCACACCGTTGGTGTAGTCGGCTTCGACGTGCTCGGTATCCACCTCGGTCGGCAGCGGGATCGAGCGGCGGAACTTCCCATAACGGATCTCGCTCAGGTGCACATCCTTGCCCGAGCGGTCCACGGGGTCTTTCTTCTCGCCCTCGACCAGCAATTCCCGGCCCAGGACCGACAGATCGAGCTGCTGGGGGTCCACGCCGGGGATTTCGGCCCGCACGAGCACCTCGCGGTCATCCTCGGCCAGATCGACCGGCGGCGACCAGGGGCCCAATCCAAACGGCCACTCCAAACCGCCCAGCGGCTCGCGCAAGAATTGGTCGAACAATCGGTCCACTTCGTTGCGCAGCGCCGCCAGAGGCGAACTCTCGCTGGTCGGCTCACGCTGGCGCTGCTTGCCCTTCCAGGGGATGATGGTCATGCTCTTCCTCCTGTATGCCAGAACACCAGGGTCACTGCGGACCTGCCCGGCCCGGCCGCCAGGCCCGCACGCGAATCTTCCTCGCCTCGCCTTCCCCGCCCCGTGCTCCCTGCCCCTGCTCCGTGCTCCCTGCTCCTCAGGCCCGCACAGGAATCTTGCGGGGCTTCATCGCCTCGGCTTTGGGAAGGTGAAGCGTCAGCACACCATCGGCGTACTCGGCCGTGATCCGCGACGCATCGATCGCTTCCGACACGCGGAATGTGCGATAGTAATCGCCCACGCCGTATTCCCGCAGCAGGAACTCGACCTCCTGGTTCCGGGGCGGAACGCGGGCGTGGATCGTCAGCTCGCCATTGTCGAAATCCACATCAATCCCCTCGGCGGTGGTGCCGGGCACATCGGCCACCACCACCAACTCGTCCGCTTTCTCCAAGATATCGACGTTGGGCCGATAATAGTACCCGCTGCGGGTCTGCTCCGCGCTGGGCTCCGTCTCGGCCGGGGCTTTGACCATCGTCGGGTTGGCCGTCATGCTGTTGCTCCTCCTTCGTGCTTTAAGGGTCGCTCAAGCGCCGTGGCGGACCGGAATCTTCCGTGGCCGAACCGCTTCGGCCTTCGGCAGGGTGATCCGCAGCACACCATCCCGCAGGCTGGCCTCCACCTTCTCCGCATCGACCTGCGCAGGCAGCGTCAGCACGCGGGTGAACGAGCCTACGGGCCGCTCCCGGCGGTGGTAGGTGACATCCTGGGCCGGCGTCTCGGGACGCTCGACCTTGATGGTCAACTGATCCTGCTGGACCGAGATGTCCAACTGCTCGGGCTTGACGCCGGGCAGTTCCATCTCGGCTTCGATGGTTTCGCGAGTCTCCCAGAGGTTCACGGCAGGCTGGCCGCGGACCACGCTGGCCAGCACGCCCGTCTCTGGCAGACTCCCCACGAAGCCCGACAACAGCCGATCCATTTCCCGGCGAAGCTGATGGATCGGACTCGGCAGCGTTCCATAGCGAATGGCCATGAAAGGTGACCTCCTCGCACGTGATGCGATTGATGGGCGTCTAGGGTTACAAGGGACTGCGGCGACAGGTCCGCGCCGGGCCAGTGGCCTCGGCCGAACCGAGTATCCTTCGTTAGCAAACTGTGTGCCGGAAGCGGAACTTGCGCTAACCCGCTATACAGCAAGTTGTTATGGCATCCGATGCCCGCGGTGCTCCGCCGGCAGCCAGGCCCGGGTATGCCAAACTGACAGGCTCGCGGAGCCCGAAAACAGGCTCCTCAGGCGAGCACCAAGCAAAACAAGCGCGTGCCGCCAGCCGCGAGGTCTCGGCGGACCGGGCGGCCCCAGCCGCTCTCGCATGGCTATTGCCAGCCGTCGTCTTCGCCTTATGGCTGTTGCCCGATGTGGGTCGCAAAAAGCCCCCTGTGCGTGATCGCCCCCACAGAGGGGCACCGGCAGTTTGGTGCGCGGGGAGTACCTTACCACCTATATTATGGGTATCGCCCTTGGGCCGCAATCCCTAAGATGTTTTGGAAAAGCTGGATCGGGTGCCGGTTTGGGCCGCGAAGATCGTGATTGTCGCCCTAGGGGTGGGGGGCTATACTGGACGGTCCGTTTTTCCTGCGGTCACCATTTTGTGCAAGCCGAACATCCCCCTGACGCCGATGCGGTTCTCGCTGATCGACCGAATTGAGTATCTCGAGCCGGGAAAGCGAATCACGGCGGTCAAGAACCTCACGATGGCGGAGGAGTACCTGGCCGACCATTACCCGCAGTTCCCAGTCAAGCCGGGGGTACTGATGGTCGAGGCGATGACGCAGGCGGGGGCGTGGCTGGTGCGGGCCAGCGAGGATTTCGCCCACAGCATGGTAGTGCTCAAAGAAGTGCGGGGTGTGAAATACGGGCAGTTTGTGGAACCGGGGCAGACCTTGCGTGTCGTGGTGGAGATCGTCAGCCAGACGGACCGGGAAACCGAGGTCAAAGCGCGGGGGATCGTGGATGGGCGGACGACGGTCAATGGCCGGCTGGTGCTGGCCCGCTACGACCTGGCCGATTCGCATCCCGAGCAGGCGGCCACCGACGCTTTGGTTCGCCGCGAGATGCGGCAGTTGTTCGGGTTGTTGTACCGGCCGGCCGGGCCCGACGGTTCGGAGTGCCCGGCGGCCGACTGAGCGGTGGGCTGGCGGGCCGGGGTGAGCGGTGCATTTTCCAACGCGGGACCCGCCGGTTCGGGCTATCCCGGAGAGCGCAACAAGCCATGCGACTGGAAAACAAGATTGCCCTGGTAACCGGTGGGAGCCGCGGTATCGGCCGGGCCGTGGTCCAGCGACTCGCTGCCGAAGGGGCCGAAGTGATCTTCGTGTACCAGAGCCGGCACGAGGCGGCCCAATCGCTGGTGGCGGAGCTTACGGGCCAGGGGGCCCGGGTCCGCGCCGTGCAGGCCGATGTCCGCGATGCCGCCCGGGCCCAACAGATCGTCGACGAGATCGTCCAGCAGCGGGGCCGGCTGGATGTGCTGGTGAATTCGGCGGGGATCGTGCGCGACGGCCTTTTGGGCGCCATGCTCCCCGAGCAGTGGCGCGACGTGATCGAAACCAATTTGTGCGGTACGTATCATTATTGCCGGGCGGTGGCCCAGCAGATGATGTACCAGCGGAGCGGCAGCATCGTGAACCTCTCCAGCACGGCCGCAGAGTTCGCCAGCCGCGGACAGGTCAATTATGCGGCCAGCAAGGGGGGAATCGACGGCCTGACGCGGGCCATGGCCAAGGAGTTCGCCCAGCGCAAGGTGCGGGTCAATGCCGTTGCGCCGGGGATGATCGATACCGAGATGAGCGAGGCGGTGCGGGGCCTGGTGGGCGACAAGATCAAAGAGGTGATCCCTTTGAAGCGGATCGGCACCCCCGCGGAGGTCGCCGCCGTGGTCGCCTTCCTGGCCAGCGACGAAGCCTCGTACATTACCGGACAGGTGATCCGCGTAGATGGGGGGCTGAGCCTGGGAGGATATTGATGGGCCGAGGTGGCGCCTTGGGAACCCGGCCGGCGGGCTTGGTCCCGCGGAGCCGGCCAGCGCGGCCGCCGCAAGCCCCCGGTCCGCCATTCCCGCGGGCTCTGGCGCCTAAGTGAGTTTTCGGAGGTTCTACAACATGCCGACAAAGGAAGAGATTTTCGAGAAGGTCCAGAACGCCTTGGTCGACGCCTTAGGGGTGGACGAAGAAGAGGTCAAGCCGGAGGCGACCCTGGTGGGCGATCTCGGGGCCGAGTCGATCGATTTCCTCGATATCCAGTTCCGGCTGGAAAAGGCCTTCAATATCAAGATTCCGCGCGACGAGCTGTTGCCGCAAGACGTGTTGACCAACGCCCAGTACGTGCAAGACGGGCGGGTCACCGAAGCGGGCCTGGCCGAATTGCGCCGCCGCATGCCCTGGGCCAATCTGGACCGCTTTGCCGCCAACCCCAAGGTCCAGGACTTCACCAATGCCCTGACTGTGGAAGACTTGTGCCGCTTTGTCGAAACCAAGGTCGGCGCTGCGGCCTGACCGCGGCGCACCCGCAAGGAACGGGGCCATGCGCTGGTACTGGATCGATCGGTTCATCGAGTTCGAGAGCGGGCGCCTGGCCCGCGCCATCAAGAACATCTCCCTGGCCGAGGAATACCTCCACGACCATTTTCCCGGCTACGCGGTGATGCCCAACTCGCTGGTGATGGAGGGGATGGCGCAGACCGGCGGGCTGTTGGTGTGCGAGTATGGCCGCTTCCGGGAAAAGGTGGTGCTGGCCAAAGCCCCCCGCGTGGTCTTCCACCTGCCGGCCCTGCCCGGGGATACCCTGGTCTACACCGCCCGCATCGAATACCTCCGCGAGGATGGGGCCATGGTCAGCGTCACCAGCCATCGCGGCGGGGAACTCCAGGCCGAAGGCGAACTCGTCTTCGCCCACCTCAATGGCGAGCATCAGGACAAGGTGCTCTTCGAGCCGTCGGCCTACCTGCGCATGATGCGGATGTTGCGGGCTTACGAGGTGGGGCACGGCCCGGACGGCACCCCCCTGCGCGTGCCCGAGGAGTTGCTCCGCGCCGCGGCACGCAAATAGACATGGCAACGGAGGACCGCAGCCGATGAGACGCCGCGTGGTGGTCACCGGGATCGGATGGGTCACGCCCCTGGGCGCGGACATCGAGACCGTGTGGAAGCGGGTGCTGGCCGGCGAATCCGGAGTGGGGTATATCACCCACTTCGATGCCACCAACTTCCCCACCCGCATCGCCGCCGAAGTCCGCAACTGGGACCTTTCCGACGTGGGCGAAAACCCCGAGGACTGGAAGTACCAGGGCCGGCATACCCACTTCGCCATCGGCGCCGCCAAGAAGGCCGTGGCCGACTCCGGCATCCTCGATACCCCGCTGGACCCCACCCGGTTCGGCGTCTATACCGGCAGCGGCGAGGGGCAGCAGGACTTCGACCGTTTCACCGAAATGATGGTCGCGGCTTTGGAAGACGGCGGCCTGAATTTGTCCAAGTTCACCCGCAAAGGCCTGGAAATCCTGCACCCCATCGCCGAGTTGGAGCAGGAGCCCAACATGCCGGCGGGCCACCTGGCCGCACTGTTCGATGCCCAGGGCCCCAATATCAACTGCCTGACCGCCTGTGCCGCCAGCAGCCAGGCCGTCGGCGAGGCCACGGACATCATCCGCCGCGGCGAGGCCGACGTGATGCTCTCCGGCGGCACCCACACGATGATCCATCCCTTCGGGGTGACGGGCTTCAGCCTGCTGACCGCCCTGAGCACGCGCAACGACGAACCCACCCGGGCCTCGCGCCCCTTCGACCGGCTCCGCGATGGCTTCGTGCTGGGCGAGGGGGCCGGCTTCGTAGTCCTGGAAGAACTCGAGCGGGCCAAACGCCGGGGGGCCAAGATCTACGGCGAGATCCTGGGTTACGGGTCCACGGCCGATGCCTTCCGCATCACCGATACCCATCCCGAAGGCCGCGGGGCCATCTCCTGCATCCGCATGGCCCTGGCCGATGCCGGCCTGGACCGCGTGGACTACATCAACGCCCACGGCACCAGTACCACGGTCAACGACAAGGTCGAGACGCTGGCCATCAAACAGGTTTTCGGCGAGGAGGCGTACCGCATCCCGGTCTCCAGCACCAAGAGCATGATGGGGCATCTGATCGCCGCCGCCGGAGCCACCGAGCTTATCCTGTGCCTGCTGGCCATCCGCGACCAGGTGTTGCCCCCCACCATCAACTACGAGGTGCCGGACCCCGAGTGCGACCTCGATTACGTGCCCAACACCGCGCGCGAGGCGCGGTGCGAGGTGGCGCTATCGAACAGTTTCGGGTTTGGCGGGCAGAACATCAGCCTGATCGTGGGCCGGTTCACCAAGTAATGCGCCGGGGAGCGTAGAGCACGGAGCAGGGAGCAGGGAGCACGGAGGATTCAAGATCGAGCCATGGGGCTCATCCCCGCGGTGCAAGCAACGGCCCTACCGGCTTGGCCGCTGCTCGTTGCTCATTGGTGCTTGGGATTTGGTCATTACTGCCTGCTCATTGGGTCGTTGGTACTTCGTCATTCGACATTTGTCTTTCGACATTCGTCATTCGTCGTTGCTGCGACCCGCGTGCGTGCAAAGCACGCACCCTACTACTTGGTCATTGGTGCTTGGGATTTGGTCATTGGTGCTTGGTCATTCGACATTTGTCTTTCGACATTCGTCATTCCCCAGGGCAGCGTGCGTGCAAAGCACGCACCCTACCCCTAGGCGGCGGCCAGCGGCGCCTGGTTGAGCGTGTCGATCAGTTGCCGCAACCGGCCGAAGTTGTTCCGGTTGAACGTGAATACCAGCCGGGGCAGCGAAGCCAGTTCGGGCTCGTCCCGCTCTTCGTCCAGCGGGCCGCTCAGCTCGAACTTCCCTTCGGCCAGTAGGTCGGCAAAGTCGGTGTTGAGCTGATCGAGGATCTCTGGACTGAGGGATTGCGCAAGGCGGATGACCAGCCTCCGCCGCACATAGCGCATGCTGTGATACACCCGGTAGAACCCCAGGATCTCGCGCGCCGCCTCGGCCACGTCGGTCGTAATGCGGTACAGGGAGAGGTCCTCGGGCGAAATCATTCCGCGGCCGAGGAGCTGGCGGGTGACGAACTCCTGGAACGCGGCCCAGTAATCGCCATGGGGCTCGTCGAGGAACACCACCGGCACCATATCGCGCTTGCCGGTCTGGAGGAGGGTGAGCACTTCGAGGCCTTCGTCGAGGGTCCCGAAGCCGCCCGGCAGGCAGCACATGGCGCTGGTCTCTTTGACGAACATCAGTTTCCGGTTGAAGAAGTACTTCATGTGGACCAGCTTGGGGTCGCCGGCAATCACCGGGTTGGCCGCCTGCTCGAAAGGCAGGAGGATGTTCAGGCCCAGGGAGTTCTCCCGGCCGGCCCCCACGTGCCCGGCCTCCATGATGCCGCTGGCCGCCCCGGTGATGACCATCCATCCTTCGGCGGCCATTCGAGCGCTGAAGGCCACCGCCTGGCGGTAGGCGGGCTGCTCCGGGCGCGTCCGCGCCGACCCGAAGATCGTCACCTTCCGCCTCTGCCGGTACGGGCTGAATACCTTGAAGGCGTACCGCAACTCCTGGAGGGTGCGGGTAAGGATCTTCAGATCGCCCCGGCTGGTATTGTCGGTCGCCAGCTTATCGGTCAACTCGCGGATACGCTGGATGAGGTCCGCGATATGGGGTGGCGCGACAGCAGCCGAGGGCGATGGTTCCTGCGGCGTCTCGGAAGCAATAGGACGGTTCACAGAGGCCCTCGATGCCAAAGATTCCAGCAAACCAATTATACCGTAGCCCCGGAAACGCCCGGCCCGGGCCGCGCGGGGGGACTTGCGGTTCCAAGCGGCCGGGCTTAGACTCACCGTATGGTCAAGGTAAGCCGGCAGCACAATGTGACTGTGGTGGAGGCCGAAGGGAACTACCCCTCGCTGGAGGTAGAGAAGCTTGAAGAGATGGGCCGCGTCCTGTTGGGCGAAGCCACCCGTGCGGAGCCGCCCCTCTTGGTCCTGGACCTGGCCGCGACCGGGTTTGTCGGTTCCAGCTTCATCGAGCTGATGATCCGGGCGATGAAGCGGGTTCGGGAGCGCGGTGGGGCGTTTGCACTTTGCCAGGTCCAGCCATTTTGTCTGGACATCCTTCAGACGGCCCGGTTAGACCAGGTGTTCCCTCGTTATCCCACCCGCGAGGAAGCCATCGCCGCGATGACCGCCGGAGCGGTGGCTTCGGATCATTGAGGGTGCCCCGTTGCAGGCCGCCGGTGCAGGCATCGGCCCGGGCGCTGCGGGCGTGCAGCATTCCTCAGGCCGACGGGCGCCGGTAATGCTGGTAGGCCAGAAGGACTTCGTAAAGGTCGGTGGAGATGGCAATCTCTTCGTCTTCGAAGTCGCGCAGCCAGGTCCGCCGCGACTGCACCGCGTCGACCAGCAGGGGGAGGATCTCGCCCAGCGGCACGCGGACGGTTTGGGCGGTGTCTTGGGTTTCGGCGAGCGTGGCAGCGGGGGGTTCCTCGGGGGGCCCGTAATAAATCCGAAGGTGGCTGCGATTCATGCCGCATCCTTTGCCGAATGTGCGCGATCCCTCTGCGCCCGCTTATATCGGCCGTAACCCGGATGCCAGTTCGATGTTTTTCGCGGCATGTACCGTTTTTTCCAAGAGAAGCTGGCCCGGAGGAGTCCACCCAGTGGTTCAACCGCGCTGTCCAATCCTTGACAAGCCTGCGCGCCTTCCCTAAAGTGCGTGTTGACCTCCCTGGAAACTTCTAGGCGCGCCGCCCTGGCGCGGCGCCGATCCACCCTGTATGGCCGAGCCCATCACCATCAACCTGCGGCACGTGGCCCGCGGCCTGAACATTCCCCTGCCCCAGGTCGAAGCCGTTGTCGAACTCCTCGACGAGGGAAACACGGTCCCCTTCATCACCCGCTACCGCAAGGACCAGACCGGCGGGTTGGACGAAGAGAAGATTCGGGCGATCCAGGCCAATCTGGCCAAGGCTCGGCTGCTGGCCGATCGCAAGCAAACCATCCTCCGCTCGATCCAGGCCCAGGGCAAACTGACGCCGGAGTTGGCGCGGCGCATCGAGGCGGCCAGCACGATGAAGCGCCTGGAGGACCTGTATCTTCCGTTCAAGCCGAAGAAGCAGTCGCTGGCCACGCTGGCCCGATCGCGGGGGCTGGAGCTTCTGGCGCAAGAGATTCTTTCCGGTGCCATTGGCCGGGATGAACTCGACGCCCGCGCCCGGGATTTTGCCAATCCCGACCGGCAGGTCCCCACCGCGGCCGATGCCCTTTTGGGCGCCGGCCACATCCTGGCCGAGCAGTTCAGCGAGAATGCCGAACTCCGGCAGCGGCTGCGCGAGGTGCTCTATCGCACGGGCAGAATCGTTTCGACCCGGTGCGGGGCCGAGGGCGAGTCGCAACAGCCACCGGCGCCTCCTCCGCCCGTAAAGTCGGAAAAGCGCAAGGGCGAGGGCGAAAAGGCAGGCCGGCCATCGGCCAGCGAGGGGGGGCAGGCGTCCCCTTCGGCGGCGCCGAGCGGATCTGGCCAAACCGGGGAATCCGCCCAGAATCCGCAGCCGCCCCAATCTGCCCCGTTATCGCAGCCTTCGCCCGTCGAGGCTCCCGGCGCTGTTCAGGCCGCTGTTGGCACCTCAGAAAGGCCGGCCACCACCAGCCCGGAATCGGGTCGGAGCGATGCGTCGATCTGCGAATCGGCCAGTACGCCCGCGAGCGAAAGCTCCTTGCCTGCGGAGGGGACGGCAGGCGCTAGCGCTCAGGCCGAAGCAACTGCACACGAGATGCCCTGCCAGGCTGCACCGCCGCCCCAGGCGGAGACACCGCGCCCGGCTTCTGCCGCCGAGGGGCCCCCAGAACCCGGCGCCGTGCCCGAGCCCCCCGCCAGCGACGGCAGCCTTGCCGCACAACCGCTGGATGCAGGGATTGCGCCCGCAGCCGAAACTTCGCCACCCGATGCCGTGCCGACCCCCGCAGCCCCTGCCCCGCCACCGCCCGAGCCGACGCCGCCCGAGCCCCCTCAAGGCGTTACGCTGGCTCCTTCGGCCACCGCGGCAACAAGCGCATCGGCCGAGGCGGTCTCGGCCCCAGCGCCGGCTGCTGCGCCGGCATCGGCACCGCCGGCCAAGGGGGCCAAACCGAAGTCCCAACTCAGCCGGGCGGAACTGAAGCGCCGCCAGAAAGAGGAGCGCAAAAAAAAGCTCGAACAGCGGCGTCTGAAGGCGTTTGCCGACTACTTCCAGTACTCCGAGGCCATCCAGCGTATCCGGCCCCACCGCGTGTTGGCCATCAACCGCGGCGAACGGGCCCGGATTCTGCGGGTGAAGATCGAGTGCGACCTGGAGGAGATGTACCGCGTGGTGGACGAGGTGTGCGTGCCAGCCCACCACCCCCACAGCGATTTTCTCCGCGGTTGTGCGCGGGACGCATTGGTGCGCCTGATTCTGCCCGCGCTGGAGCGGGAGATCCGCCGCGAACTGACCGAGCAGGCCGAAAACCACGCCGTGGGCGTTTTCGCCCGCAACCTCCGCAAACTGCTGTTGCAGCCGCCGGTCCGCGACCGCCGCGTGCTGGCCATCGACCCGGGCTTCGCCCACGGCTGCAAGATGGCGGCCCTGGACCAGTTCGGCAATGTGTTGGGGCACGATACCTTCTATCTGGTGGGCAAGCCGGAGCGCAAGGAGGAAGCCAAGCGCAAGATCGCCGCGATGATCGAGCAGTTCCAGCTCGATACCATTGCCATCGGCAACGGGACGGCATCCCGCCAGACGGAGGATTTCGTGGCCCAGTTATTGGGCAACGAGTTGAAGGGCCGTAACGTGGCCTACGTGGTGGTCAACGAAGCGGGGGCCAGCGTGTATTCCACCAGCCGGATCGGGCGCGACGAGTTCCCCCAATTCGACGCCACGGTGCGGGGAGCGATTTCCATCGGGCGCCGCTTGCTAGACCCCTTGAGCGAGTTGGTGAAGATCGAGCCGGCCAACCTCGGTGTGGGGCTGTACCAGCACGACGTCAAGGCCAAGCACCTCCGCGATTCGCTCGACGCCGAGGTCGAGTCGTGCGTCAACTACGTGGGGGTGGATGTCAACACGGCCAGCCCTGCGCTTTTGCGCTATGTGTCGGGCCTGAATCAATTGACCGCCCAGCGGCTTTACGAGTACCGCGTGCAGAACGGCCCCTTCCGCTCGCGCCAGGATCTCCGCAAGGTGCCGGGCATCGGCGAGGCGACGTTCGTTCAGTCGGCCGGCTTTCTGAAAATCACCGGCGGCGACCATCCGTTGGACGCCACCTGGATCCATCCCGAGAGCTACGACGTTGCCGAGCGCGTCATGGCCAGACTGGGCATCGCCCCCTCGGACCTGGCCAACCGCGACGCCTCGGCCAGGCTGGCCGAACGCATCGCCAAAGTGGATCGCCAGGCCCTGGCCCAGGAACTCCAGGTGGGGCGCATGACGCTGGACGATATCCTCGCACAGTTGGTCCGCCCTGGCCGGGATCCCCGCGAGGACTTGCCACGCCCCATCTTCAAGCACGGCATTCTGAAGCTGGAAGACCTCGCGGTGGGCATGGAGCTGAGCGGCACGGTGCTGAACGTGGTCGATTTCGGGGCATTCGTGGATATCGGCATGCCCGCGTGCGGCCTGGTCCATGTCAGCCAGATTGCCGATCGCTTTGTGCGCGACCCGCACGAATTGCTGGCCGTCGGCGATGTGGTCAAAGTTTGGGTGCTGGACGTGGACAAGGATCGGCGGCGGGTGTCGCTGACGATGATTCCGCCGGGCCAGCCCCGCCATGGGCCGCACCGCTCCGGCAGGGGTGATCGCCCGGCAGGGGCCCCGGCCCAGGGCCAGCGATCCCAGGGACCGCCCGCTTCGGGTCCGCCGCGAAAAGACGAGGGGCCCAGAAGCGGCCGGCCTGGCCCCGGCCAACGCACCCCCGCGCTGCCACGTTCGGAGGGTTCTTCGGGCCAAGGGGGCACCGGCGGGCACGCCCGGCCGCCGTTCGTGCATCGGCCCTCCAGGTCCGCCGGCTCCGGGGCTCCGCCCCGCCCGGCGCCGCCCGCGCCCCCCGGCCCGGCCCCGCGGCGCGGGCGGGGGGGGGGGGGGGGGGGGGGGGGGGGGGCGGGGGCGCGGGGGGGGGCCGG
>JBBIQF010000090.1:0-12043 GCA_037442445.1 Planctomycetaceae bacterium | reverse complement strand
CCCCAAACCGCCCCCCAAGCCCGTGACCCCCTTGACCGAGGAGATGAAGGCGGGCAAAGAGCCGCTGCGGAGCTTCAGCGACCTGTTGCAGTTCTATGAATTGCAGCATGGGAAACTGAGCCGCAGCGAAGATCCCAAGCCCCCGGATGCCGAAAAACGCCCGGAGCGTTCCGGCCGCGGCAGGCGCAGCAAGCGGGGCAAACCGGGCCCGGCGGGTGGCCAGGCGGCCCCTGGCCGGCCCGATTCCACCCAAAAGCCTGAAGCCCCCCAAGCCCCGCCGCAGGCCGATGCGCCGCCCGGCCAAGCCGATCCGTGCCCGCCGGCGGCCGGTGCAGGGCCGCCGCCCGAAACTCCGTCGATTGGGGCACAAGGCGCCACGGGGGCTGTCAGCCCCGGCTCAGATCCCGCTCGTCCATGCGTCCCGCCGCCTGCGGCTGCCACCGATGGGAGTTCGACCGCAGCCGATGCGGCGGTCGAGCGAGGTGAGCCTGTCGCGCCAGCGTCTCGTGGCGCTTCGCCGGCCGAGCCCGCCTCGACAGAGACAGGGGCGGGGGCGGAAGGCCCCACGCCCTTGGGGTCTCCGGCGGGCGACGAGCCCTCGCGTTCCAACCCTGCCGTTCCGCCCGCAGAATGATCCGGCTGCTTTCTCTTGCCATGACCGACTTCCAAAGCCGACTGGAAAAGGCGATCGAGCGGGGGCAGCGGGCCAGCGATGCCCGGGCGCGGGCCGAGGCCCAGCGGGCCTTGGACGAGCAGGAACTCCGCCGGCTGCACACCCAGTATCGCCTGGAGTTGGCCGAACATATCGATCAGTGCTTGAAGCAGATCCCGCAGCACCTTCCGGGCTTCGCGTTCGAACCCATCGTGGCCGAACGGGGTTGGGGGGCTGCGGTCTGGCGCGATGACATCGAGCTGGCCCACAATCGCCGCCCCACCACGCGCTTCAGCCGTCTGGAGGTCTTCATCCGCCCGCTGACCGAGGCCTACGTCCTGGAGGTAGTGGCCAAGGCCACGGTCCGCAACCGGGAGTGCTTCACCCGCACCCACTTCCAGCGCCTCCAGGAGGCCGATCTGACGTCCTTCAATGAGCTGATCGACCTTTGGGTGTTGGAGTTCGCCGAGCTGTACGCGGCCAAGAGCTGACCGGCCGGGCCGCGGCGCTCCACCCGCACCGCTTCTGGCCGCCGCGCTTGGGGACCACCGCTTCTGCCCGCCCGGCTTCAAGGGTATCGCTTCGGAGCTTCGCGCGGCTTGACAGCACCGCCTGCCGGGGCGAAACTGGCGGCTTCCGTATATTGGGCGCTACCGCCGCGGCCGGCCGGGAGGTTCGTCTTCGGCCCGCGGCAACCAAGGTCGTCTGCCGTTTTTCCACCAACGAGGAAGGGCTATGGAAGTCGTCATCAGCGAAACGTATGAGGAAATGAGCCGGCTGGCAGCCCGCGAGGTCGCGCGGGTGCTCAACAGCAAGCCCAACGCGGTGCTGGGGTTGGCCACCGGGTCCACACCCCTGGGGCTGTACAAGGAGCTGGTACGCATGCACAAGGAGGAGGGGCTGGATTTCTCGCAGGTGACCACCTTCAACCTCGACGAGTACGTGGGCCTGACCAAGGACCACCCCCAAAGCTACCACTACTTCATGCACGAGAACCTGTTCAAGCACATCAACATCGCCCCGCAAAACATCTACATCCCCTCGGGCACCACGGATAACTACCGGGCGTGCTGCGCGTGGTACGAACAGCGGATCAAAGAGGTCGGCGGCATCGACTTGCAGCTCTTGGGCATCGGCTCGGACGGCCACATCGCCTTCAACGACCCGACGAGTTCCCTGGGCTCCCGCACGCGGATCAAGACCTTGGCCCGCCAGACCATCGAAGATAACGCCCGCTTCTTCGACCGCATCGAGGACGTGCCGGTCTTCGCCATCACCATGGGCGTGGGGACCATTCTGGAGGCGCGGCAGATCATCCTCTTGGCCAATGGCGAGAAAAAAGCCGAGGCCGTCGCCAAGGCCATCGAGGGGCCAATCACCAGCATGATCACCGCCAGCGCCTTGCAGCTCCACCCCGATTGCACCGTGTATCTCGATCGGGCCGCAGCCAGCAAGCTTCAGATGATCGAATACTACGAATGGGTGCGGGCCAAACAGCCCGGGGCACCCAAGACCTGATAGCCGGCGAGTTTGCACGCAGCCGGCCGGCGCTAGCGCCGCCTTAGGGCCGCGGGCCAAACCGGCCGGCGATAGTGCGGGCCACAGGCCAAGCGGCCCGCCACACGCCAGGCCGCCCTGGCAGGCGCAGCTCAACGAACAAAGAACACACCGGCTTTCCGGTTGCTATGGGAGATGCAGCCATGTATGCCACCGCCGCAATGCTGTTATGGAGTGCCGTGGCCGCTTCGCCAGATGCTGCCCCGGCCAGCCGCGAACACCTCGATCGGGGCCTGGTCGCCGTGCAGGTGGCCCCCGACAAGGTATATCTCTCGTGGCGGCTCTTGGCTTCCGATCCGGACGAGACCGGCTTCAACGTATACCGCCGCACAGGTACCGCCTCGCCCCGCCGCCTCAATAGCGAGCCGATACGCCGCACCACCGATTACGTCGATACCCAAGCGGCCGAGGCCAAAGGCGCCGTATACTTCGTCCGGCCCACCCTGGGCACTACCGAAGGGCCGCCAAGTGACGACTGCTCGCCGGTCTCCTTCGAAAAGAAGCCCTACTTCAGCTTCGCCCTGCGAGACCCTGGCACCACCTTCCAGAAGGTGGGCATTGCCGATCTGGATGGCGATGGCCGGTGGGATTTCGTCATCAAGCAGCCCAACGAGAACATCGACCCCTACGAACTGTACTGGAAGCCCAGTCCCGGCACGTACAAGCTCGAGGCGTATCGCCACGACGGGCAGTTCTTGTGGCGGTTCGATTTGGGGTGGGCCATCGAGCGGGGCATCTGGTACTCCCCTTACGTCGTATACGACCTGGATGGCGACGGCCGGGCCGAGGTGGCGGCCAAGACCGGCGAAGGCGATCCCCGTGACGCCGACGGCCGGGTGCAGAAAGGGCCTGAGTACTTGACCATCCTCGATGGCCGAAGCGGCAAGCCGCTGGCCCGCGTGGACTGGCCCTCCCGGGCCGATTTCCCCTCGTACAACTACGCCTCGCGCAACCAGTTGGGCGTGGCGTATTTGGATGGCAAGACACCCGCGCTGCTCGTCCAGCGGGGCACCTACAACGTCATGGTCCTGGTGGCCTACCAATATCGCCAGGGGCAACTCCGCGAACTGTGGCGTTGGGATAACCGCAAGTTGCCCAAGACCTTCTGGGGCCAAGGGGCCCATTGGATGCACGCCGCCGATGTCGATGCCGACGGCCGCGAAGAGGTCGTCCTGGGCTCGGTCGTCATCGACGACAACGGCAAGGCGCTATGGAGCACCGGCCTGGGACATCCCGACCACTGCTACGTGGGCGACATCGATCCCTTGCGGCCCGGCCTGGAAATCTATTACGGCATCGAGACTCGCCAGCCCAAGCGCAACGGGATGTGCCTGGTCGATGCGGCTACGGGCAAGATCCTGTGGGGGCACGAAGGACCGACCCGGCATGTCCATTCCCGCGGCCTGTGCGCCGATATCGACCCGGACCACCCCGGCAGCGAGTGCTACTCGGCCGATACCGACGCCAAGAAACAGTTCGCCTGGGCCCGGCTGCGCAGCGCCCAGGGCAAGGTCATTTCGGAAGAGAACCTGGGCGGCTTCGGGGCATTGTGCGCCTACTGGGATGCCGACCCGCAGCGTGAACTGATCCTGGGCAACCGCCTCCAGGATTATCGCGGCAAGACCCATGGCAAGATCGAAGGCCAGGTGATTGCCGTGGCCGACGTCCTGGGCGACTGGCGCGAGGAAATCATCACCAGCGTTCCGGGCGAGTTGCGGATTTATCTGAGCACGATCCCTGCCGCGGACCGCCGCACATGCCTGATGCAAGACCCCATCTACCGTGCCGACGTCATCCACGCGGCCATGGGGTACTACCAGGTGCCGATGACCAGTTACGACCTGGCCAGCCGCAAGCCGCGGTGAACCTCACCGCCCGTTGAAACAGGCGTTTCCCGGTTCTGGCCCCAGCGCTTTTTCCGAAGGATTCGTGGGTTGCCCGGGCGAGAACCGGCTTTTTCGACGGGCGGCCAAGAAAAGGTCCTGCCCATCCTCCTGCGGCTATCGGAGCGAAGCAATAAAGCGGACCATCTCGGCATCGAGCTTGCCCAAGTCGTTGCCGAACGCCTCGCGGAACTCGGCCAGCCGGGTCTGGGCGTCGTCCCACACCAGCGGCTTCTTGGCCGACAGCCGCCGGACATACGCGACATGCTCTTTGGGCCGCCGCGACATCAAATAGTACGTCAGCGCCCAAGCCTCGCTGTATGCATAGCGGCTGATGGCCGGGTCCCGAAACCGCTTGTCGTCGGTCAGCAGCGCAACCAGCGAATCGGCCGGCCGGCGCCCAAGATACTCCCGGAACTGCGCCAAATGTACCGGGTTGACCGCCCCGATGCTCTTCCAACCCTTGCGGCTGGAAAGGTCCGGCGTCTCGAAATACAGGGCAATGCCCTCGCTGACCCATAGCGGGCAATCGCTCAACCGGGTGTGCAGGCCACAGTTGAAAGCGATCTGGTGCGTGGCCTCGTGGACGATGGTGGCCACGGTACGCTCCGCCTCGGGTTGCGAAAGGATACGCTTGATTTGCGCTTGCGAACTGAAGCGGCGGGGCGCGGGACCGGCCGCGGCGGCCCCGGTCAGGTCGTACAGGGTCATCCGGTTCGTGGTCAGGCTGTAGTAGCCAGGGATCGAGCCGGCCAGGTCGCCCAACTCGCCCTGCGCGTACTGCCGGTACGACGACCGGTCGGCAAACACGATGGCCGGCAAGGGCAGCGGCGGCTCCGAAAGCTGGAATCCCCGCCGGGCCCAGTAGTTCGTAAAGGCCATGTACAATCGCTCGAACAAAGCCCCGCACCACGCCGCATATTCCCGCGGCGTGTTGAAGCAGATCACATAGTGCGTGGTGCGATGCACCTCGAAGCCTGCCGGCAACTCCCCCAGCAACCGCCGCCCAAACTCATCCGGCGACAGGAACGCAAATGGCACCGCGTCCCGCCGCCGCTCGACAAGGTCGGCCGGCTCGATCGCCCACAGCACGTCATCCGGCCCGCGGAGCAATAGGCCCCCGTCCTCGGCCACGACCACCACCTGGCCCGCCACACGCCGCTGGCTTCCTTTATAGCGGAACACGACATGGTCCACGGCCCAAGCGTGCGCTGCCAACATACCCCAGGCCGCTAACCCCACGACTGCCAGGCGTTTGCCACTCATGCTTTACCGCTTCCTCCGTTGGGCGCCAGCGTCGCAGAATCTATCTGTCCGGCCACCGCAGCCCCCTTGCCCAAACGTACGTTGGCCCGCTCCCCAGTCTTTCCCGCGGCAGGGAGGGCCTTGCCCACCCCAAGGGGGTCGCGCCGTTGGGTTTCCCTACTCCTGCCCCTGGCAGGCTGACGGCCCAGCGCAACGCGCCAGGCGCAACTGGCCGCCCGCTGGTTCCGCACGGATTCCGCCGGGAAACACGTGAACCGCCTTGTCGGCACCGATACCGCCATCGCTCCCCGCCCCGCCCCCGCTGGCCAGCCGCGCCAATGCGTCCCATTCCTCAAAACCCATTTCAGCCAGCGGCCAGCCCTGGCGACGCCATACGGCAATGAACAGCTCGCGGACTAGATAGCGGCCAGCGCCGGCCAGGCCTTCAAGTGCCACAGACACCCCCCCATTGGCATCCGCCCGCACGGCCCGCTCATAAAGCGGCTCGACCAAGCCTGCCACCAGCTCTTGGGCCTCGCGAGCCAGCCGGCCCAGGCGGACCAGGGCCTCGACGACTTGCGGGTTGTAGTCGGCCGCCAGGCGAGGCAGCAGATCCAGGCGGATGCGGTTCCGCGTCCAGCGGGGATCCAAGTTCGAGGAATCCGTGCGATAGGGTTGCCGCAGTTGTTCAAGATACTCCAGGGCATCGCGGCGCCGAAATCCCAGCAAAGGGCGGATCAAGGTTACGGCCTCGCCCAGCGGCCGGGCCTTAGCCATGCCCGCCAATCCCCCTACCCCGGTTCCCCTCAGAATGCGGTGCAAAATGGTCTCGGCCTGATCGTCGGCCGTGTGGCCCGTGGCCACAAAACGCAACCCAAGCCCAGCCGCCGTGCGGGCTAAGAAACGATACCGGGCGCGCCGGGCAGCATCCTCCAAGCTGCCATGCCTGCGCTTTGGGATCCCGGCCTCGGGAGCAGAGCCCATCTTTAGTGGGATATTCCACTCGTGGCAAAGGGCTTCGACGAACCTCTGGTCGCCATCCGATTCGGCACCGCGGAGCCGGTGATTGAAGTGGCCCACGGCCAGCCGCACTGGCCGGTTCGACGCAAGCCGAATCAAGCCCCGCAGTAGCGCAACGCTGTCTGGACCCCCAGAAACGGCTACAAGCACCCCCTCCGAATGCCAACGCTCAAGGGGCCATGCTTGCGCCAACCGGGTTTCAAAGGGCAGAAAGTCCTCGGACCGCATGGCAGATCCCTAAAGCGCAGCGAAGCGCTCCCGCCGGGGGACGCCCCCTAGGGGGGCCTGGAGCGATGTCGGGTGTCGGCCAGCCGAATGGATCGCGCAAATACTACCGGATTAGTCGGTTTTCTCCGGCCGGATCGATTTGCTTGCCGCCCAATCGGCTGATTCTAACTCGTACCGAAGTATAACGTTACAAACACGGCGGACAATTGGCATCGGAGTTGCGTTCCGCCCGGAGATCGGTAATAATAAGCGCAGTGTAATCCGGTTTCGGTACCCTCAAAGGGTGATTTTGGCGCATAACGACAGACAATAACGAGCGTTTCGGCAGCCTGCGGGCCTGCCGCGCCATCGTGCCCATGCCGAGGATCCGGGATCAGGGCGAAGTCGCGAAAACCATGGTAGCTAGGACCATTCGAGGCACCGAACCCATCGCAATTGCCATGTGGATCGCCACCCTGGTGCCCTTGCTCGTGGCGGTCATTGCGCGATGCTTGGGCAGTGCGCAGCGGGGTCGGGTGGAGCAGCGGTCGCTCTGCGCCCGCCGGGCTCAGCCGGCGGGGGCGGGCATTGCGCCGGTTCGCCTCGATGGGATGACGATTTCTTGGTGGAGAAAGCCAAGCGAGGGTCCGCCTGGGGGCTTCGGCGGGTTGCGAAGGGGGGCCGCTGCTTCGGCGGTCCGGTTGCTCGCCCCCGGGAACCTTCTTCTTGTGCTGCCGGTCTGCGCGCCATCGGCCTGACCTGTCGGCCCGACAAGCCGCTCTTCAGCATCGGCTCACTCGAATGGCGGGGTAGCCACCGCACCGCGGGGGTCTCGGCAGCCCCGGCAATGCGCGACGCGCTCGGTGGCAACAAGGGCCACGGCCGTGCATCCCCTTCTGATCGTGCTCCTGTGTGTTGTGGTCTCGGCCGGGACGTTCGCCGCGGTCAAGTTTCTCGACCATCTGCGGCGCAAAGATGCCGAGTCCGAAGCTCGCGAGATCATCCGCCGCGCGGAACTCGAGATGGAAAACCGCCGCCGCGAGGTGGAACTCGAACTGAAGGAACTGGCCCTCCAGCAAAAGGCCGAAAGCGAGCGCGAACTCCGCCAGCTCCGCGAGGAACTCCACGAGCGGGATCGGATGCTCGACAAACGCCAGGATGCCCTCGAACAGCAGGCCCTCGCCCTCCAAAAGCAGGAGAAGATCGTCGAGGCCACCCAGCGCAAACTCACCGAACGCATCCAGGACGTCAATCGCCGGAAGGAGGAATTGGCCAAGCTCCTGGACCTCCAGCGCCAGACCCTCCACCAATTGAGCGGCCTTAGCCGCGAGGAAGCCACCAAACGCCTCCTGGAAATGCTCGAAAAAGAGCTGATCCAGGAGACCGGGGCGCTTATCGCGCGCTACGAAAAACGCCTGGCCGAAATCTGCGAAGAGAAATCCCGCGAACTGATGCTCACCGCCCTTCAGCGGTATGCGGCCGCCCATACCGCCGAAACAACCACCAGCACGGTGGATATTCCCAACGACGAAATGAAAGGCCGCATCATCGGCCGCGAGGGCCGCAACATCCGCGCGTTCGAAAAAGCGACCGGCGTCGATGTGATCATCGACGACACGCCGGGCGTGGTCATCGTCAGCGCCTTCGACATGGTCCGCCGCGAGATCGCCCGCTTGGCGCTCAACAAACTCATCGCCGATGGCCGCATCCATCCCTCGCGCATCGAGGAAATCGTGGCCGAAACCCAAAAAGAAATGGAACGCCATATCCAGAAGCTCGGCGAGGAGGCCTGCCAGGAAGTGGATATCCACGGCCTGCACGAGCGGATCGTGAACCTGCTGGGGCGCTTGCACTTCCGCACCAGTTACAGCCAGAACGTGCTGCGGCACTCGATCGAGGTGGCGTTCCTGGCCGGCATGCTGGCCGACGAGCTGGGCTTCAACGGCGCCCTGGCCCGCCGCTGCGGATTGCTGCACGATATCGGCAAGGCGGCCGACCACGAGGCCGAAGGCGGCCATCCCAAGATTGGTGCCGACCTGTTGAAGCGCTACGGCGAGCCGAAGGAGGTGATCCACGCGGCAGCGGGGCATCACGACGATCTGCGGGTCGAGAACCCCTACACCGTGCTGGTGGCGGCGGCCGATGCGTGCAGCGCCTCGCGGCCCGGTGCCCGCCGCGAAACCCTCGAACGGTACATCAAACGCATGGAGGAACTGGAGAGCATCGCCACCCAGTTCCCCGGCGTCGAGCAGGCCTACGCCATCCAGGCAGGGCGCGAACTCCGCGTGCTGGTCAATGCCCGGGAGACCACCGACGAGTCCGCCGCCCGCATCTGCCGCGATATCGTCCGCGCGTTCGAAGAGCGGCTCAGCTATCCCGGCGAGATCAAAGTCACCGTCCTCCGCGAAACCCGCTACTCCGAAATCGCCCGCTAGGAGCGCTCGACGTGCGGCTGCTGTTGATCGGCGATATCGTGGGCAAACCCGGGCGGCAGATCGTCGTTCGGGCCTTGCCCGGCCTCCGCCAACGCCATCGCCTGGACCTGGTCGTGGCCAACGCCGAAAACGCCGCGGGCGGCTCCGGACTCACCCCGGCCATCTTCCACGAACTGATCGCGGCCGGCGTCGATTGCATCACCCTGGGCGACCACGCCTACCGCCGCCGCGAGATACTGCCCCTTTTGGCCACGGAGTCGCGGATCGTCCGGCCAGCCAATTTCCCCGCCGAAGCCCCCGGCCGCCCCTGGGCCCTCCTGGAACTGACCTCCGGCCTGCGGGCCGCCGTCTTCGTCCTCCTCGGCCGGGTGTTCATGCCCCCCGTCGATTGCCCCTTCGCCGCTGCCGACCGCGTGCTGGCTTCCCTCCCTTCCGACGTCAAAGTCATCCTCCTCGACATGCACGCCGAGGCCACCAGTGACAAGCAGATCATGGGCAGGCACCTCGATGGGCGCGTCTCCGCTGTGCTGGGCACCCATACCCACGTCCCCACCGCCGACGAACAGATCCTGCCCGGCGGCACCGCCTTCCAGTGCGATGTGGGCATGACCGGGCCCCACTTCAGCATCCTCGGCCGGCGCATCGACCGCGTCATGGAGACCGCTTTGACCTTCCGCCCCACCCACTTCGAAGTCGCCACCGGCGACTGCCGCCTCCATGGCACCCTGGTCGAGGTCGACCCCGCCACCGGCAAGTCCACCCTCGTGCAACGCCTGGTGGTCGACGAAAACGAAGCCTGCCGCTTGGCCACCACCGGCCCGGGCGCCGCAACCCACGAGACCCCCGCACCCCACGACGACACGGACCTCTACCCCTGACGCCCAGGCCGGCCTGCACCCTCAGCCCGCCCGCCAGGCCCGCGGGTATTCCCCCCCGCTGGCCAGGGGTAAAACCGCAAGCCCCAACCGGCCGGTGCTGCGCCGTCAGGCCTCGGGATACTTCCACGGGCTCCGGTACGGCCGCCGCAATAGCGCGTTGGCCTCCGGGTCGCCGACGCACTCCTCCTTCTCCCCATCCCACTGGATGCAGCGCCCCAGCTTGTAGCTCAACATCCCCAACAGGGCCACGTTCGTGGAATAATAGATCAGCTCGATATCGCACACCGGCCGCCTGCCCGTGGCGATGCACTGGAGGAAGTCGGCCCACAGCTCCTTGATGTTCTGGTCATCGGGCTTGTGGAGCTGCGGATCTTCGTGCAGCACCGGCTGGCGCGGGTCGACCGGGTAGAACGTCCACCCCCGCTGCCACCCCATGTGGAACGTCCCCCGCTCGCCATAGAAGTAGCACCCCACCGACTCGCCCTTCTCCGCATTGTTGCCCGCAAACTGGCGGTGCTCCCAGCTCACGTCGAACCCGTCGAATTGGAACACCGCAATCTGATGGTCGGGCGCGTCGCTGGTCTGCTCCTCCGCAGTAAGCACCGGCGGGCCCTTGATGGGCCGGCCACCCACCGAAAACACCCGCCGCGGCCATTTCTGGTCCATGATCCACAGAATCTGATCCATCCAGTGGATGCCCCAGTCGCCCAGCGTCCCATTGGCGTAATCCAAATAATTCCGGAACCCGCGAGGATGGATGCCCCCAGCCCACGGATTCTCCGGGTCGCCATTGTACGGCCGAAGCGGTGCCGGGCCGCACCACAGGTCCCAGTGCAGCCCTTTGGGCGGCTCGACGTTCTTGCGTGGCCGTTCCGGCCCGCCGCCGTAATGCACGAACGCCCGAATCATCCCCACCTTGCCCAGCTTCCCCGAGCGGATGAATTCCCGCCCGCTGACATTATGCGGCGACACCCGGCGGTGCGTCCCCACCTGCACCACCCGCCCCGCCTGCCGCGCCGCGTTGACCATCGCCCGCCCCTCGCGGATCGTGTGGCTGATCGGCTTCTCCACGTACACGTGCGCCCCCGACTTCACCGCGTCGATGGTGATCAACGCGTGCCAGTGGTCGGGCGTGGCGTTGATCACGATCTCCGGCTTCTCCTTCTCCAACAGCTCCCGATAGTCGATGTACCGCTTCGGCGAGTCGGCGCACAGCTTCTGCACCTCCTGGCAAGACCGCTCCAGAATCCTCTCGTCCACGTCGCACAAGGCCACCACCTGCGATTGGCCCGCCGCTATCGCCTCGCGAAGGATGTTCATCCCCCACCAGCCGCTCCCCACCAGCACCGTGCGGTACTTCTTGTCGCGGGGCGCAGCATGGACCGCCGGGGCAGCCAGCGCCAACCCCGTGGCCGCACACGAAGTCACAAATTGGCGTCGGTCGAGTGCCATGACACATTCCCCAAGGAAAAACCCGTTGTTCCAAAGCGGCCGCGGTCACGCAGCCTCGCAACGTTCCACCCCTTGACCATCGCCGATGCGCCCCGCCCTGTCAAGCCGCCCGCGCCCCAACCTCATCCACCGATCGGACATCACCGCGTTCTACGACCACATGCGCCCCCTGCGCGACGGGGGTGTGCAGCGATTGTCGGAGATCGCGGGCATGAGCCGGCCTACGATCCTCACCGGGATGCGGGAGTTCCGTTCGGGGATCGCCCCGGGGGCCGGGGAAGCGACGGGAGCCCGAACCGGCTTTGGAAGCTTTGCCTGCCGGAGTTCGCGGACGCCTGCGATTCGGAGATCGCGGTGTGCCATTACCCGCCGGGGACGAGCAAGTGGAACAAGATCGAACACCGGATGTTTTCTATGTATAGCAGCTTGAACTGGCGTGGGGAGCCCTTGGACAGTTATGCGACGGTGATCGAGCTGATCCATCACCCGCGGACGCGGACGGGACTACGGATTCGGGCGGAGTTGACGCAGAAGCGTTATCGGACGGGGATTCGGATACCGGAGGCGGCGATGCGGGGGTTGAATCTCCACCCGCACGCAACACACCCGCAGTGGAACTATACGATCCGTCCCCGCAACCGGTAAATGACACCTTTATTTTCTGACATCTCCGAAGTTCCGCCAGTGCCGGCTTCAAGGCGTTACCATCCGCTC
>JBBIQF010000089.1:19155-24380 GCA_037442445.1 Planctomycetaceae bacterium | reverse complement strand
CATTCAGGCCCCTTTGAGGTCCCACACCCAGCCCAGACCGGCGATCGCCCGCAGCACCACGGTCACCATCACGTAGAAAGCATACAAAAGGGTGCCGCTGCCGAAATCCAGGTCCAGGGCTGCTAGCCCGGCCAGGCCGCCGATCACAAACAGTGGGGGCAATACCAGCAGCCAGGTCCACAACTGCTCGGGCTCGATCACCAGGGGCCCGACCCGGCTGAAAATGCCCCACAGCACCACGTACACCGCTGCCACGGCGCCTGCGCGCAGATACAGCTCCCGGCCGCGATACGGTTCCAGCTCGTCATCTCGCAGCACCGCATACCCTGCTACCACCAGCGGCGGCGTTACCACCGCCAGGGCCAGCGCCTGCACGGCCAGCGCCACGTAAACCGTGGGATGGGCCAACACCCCGGTGTTTCGCAGCCCCAGGGCGGCCAGCACCGCCGCGGCGGCGGCACCGCCGATGGCCAGAGCGGCCTTCCAACTGAACTTGGCATCCACCCGCGGGACGGGTTTGAGAATCAAAGTGCCCTTCTTCGACCGGCCCCCTGCCCCAAACTCCTCCGGGGCGTGGATGACGACCTCCTGCTCTTTCGTGGGGATGGTGATGGGCGTCTTGCAGTTCGGGCAGGGTCCCGTCTTCCCCGCGAACTGATCGCTCACCTGGAAACGTTTTCGGCAGCCCGGACAAACAACCAGAATCGCCATCCCGCACCTGCTAGTCGCTACCCGATTCCTTGCACTCTATCGGCTAGTTTGACACGTTTGGCATGGCGAATCAACGGTGGGGCGTGTTGTCGGCCGGGAATCCGTAAGCTACGATCGACAAGGGCGTTGCGTACACCCGGGCCCCCATGACCCCACCCCTTGCGCCGGCAGGGGCAGGCCCAGCGAAGGTGGTCGCGGGAGACCGCCATGCCGGCCAGCGCAGCGATTAGGGACCCAGCCGGGCCACTCGCCTTTCGCAACGCCGCCTTCGCCTTGCAAGCCCGAGAATCGTGCACGAGGACGCATGGTCATTCAATTTGTTTGTCCCAACGGGCATAAGATCCATTGTGGGGAAGAGCGGGCGGGGATGGCGGCCCGCTGCCCCCGATGCGGTGCCAAGTTCCGCATCCCCACGCTGGACGAGATACGCGCCGGGCAGCTCCAAGCCCACCCGGCAGACCTGGCGGCCGGGGATGCCCAGCGTCCCCCGCCTCCGGCAGGCGGCCGGCCCGCTGCGGCCGAAATCGCCCTCGGACCGGCCACGGCCGCTGACCAGATCGAGTTCTTCTGCCCCAACGACCACCGGCTGCACGGGCCGGCCTCCCTCCAGGGCCAGCCGGGCACGTGCCCCCAGTGCGGCGCCGAGTTCCGCATCCCTTCGCTCGACGAATGGGAAGAAGAGGCCGAGGCATGGGACGATCTGGCCGAGGAGCCCTCGCCAGAGGTCGCCGCTCCACCGCCGCCGCCTTTGCCGCTGAACGTGCCGCCCGCGGGAGTCGAGCTGGCCTCGCCCGGGCTGCCTGTAACCAAGGCCCCTGCGGAGCCCGTGCCGACGGCCACACCCACCCCCCGGCTCGAGCGACCCGCCGTGGCCGATGCGTCGAGTGTGTCCAAACCCCTGGCCCCTGCGGGGCTACCCGCCACTGCCGCCACAGAGCCCGGCACACCGGCCAACGCCTTGCGCGAGTTGCTGCCCGCCTTCTGGGAATACAAGGCCCAAGGGGCCTCGATCGAAATCCAGTACGGCAATGGCCAGCGCCTTCATCCCGACCGCTTCCTGGCCGAACTGTCGGCGGGCAGCCACGCCGTGTTCGCCGACCGGGCGGCCGATGGTTCCTATACCCTTTCGGCCGTCGCTTGGGACGCGATCCTGGCGGTTTCGGTCCGCGGCATTCAAGAGTTGGCGCCCGAGCACGGGGGGTGATTCCGGCAGCGGAAACGCCGCTTGGCGGGCCTGTTTCGCTTCGCACGCGGCTCGCCGCTGGATTGCCGGCAGCACAGCAGCAGCCCCGTAAGCGTTCACGAACCGGGGCGTTAGCGGGCAACACGCAATGCCACGGCCACGACAGAGCGTGGCCCTCCACCTTGGAGGGACGCGCTCCGTCGCGTCCGCCACGCTCCGATACTCGCCGTACCCCGCTCCCTCCTTCCCCTTGAGCATCCGGAAGGCCCCGGCCCGTGAACGGTCACACAGACCCGCCCCCCGGGCGGCGGCCAGGGGATAGCGCGGTCTTGAAATGGACTCCAATCGCGACCTCAGGAGGGGGGCGGCTGGGCCGCGTCCAGCAGCATCGGGCGCAGCTCTTCAACGAAATCGTGCACGTCTTCGAACTGCCGGTACACGCTGGCGAAACGCACATACGCCACCTGATCCAACTTGCGGAGGCGCTCCATGACCAGTTCGCCCAGCAAGCGGCTTTCGACCTCAGTATCGAAGCGGGATTCGACGTAGTTTTCCACGTCGGCCACGATGGCTTCGATCTGGGCATCGCTGATCTTCCGCTTCCAGCAGGCCTTTTCCAGCCCCAAGCGGATTTTGTCGCGATCGAACGGCACCCGGCTGCCATCCTTCTTGATCACCCGAATCCGCATCCGTTCGACCCGCTCGTAGGTGGTGAAGCGGTAGTGGCAGGCCAGGCACTCCCGGCGGCGCCGGATGGCGGTCCCGTCCTCGCTGGCCCGAGTGTCCAGCACCCGGTCGTTGTCCTGGTGGCAGTGGGGACATTTCATGCCGGCGGTCCTCGTTTTGGGGGTGCGACAAGTACGGATCTGCTTGTCGGGCGCCCCGGCACCCTATAATACCAAGTTTACCGTCTTCGGCGAAAAATGGGCTTGGAGCACAGCGGCGCACAGGCACAAGCGGCCGCGGCGGCCAAGCTATGGGAGAGTCGCATCGTATGGCCATTTCGCGCGATCTGGAAAAGGCCCGCCAGGCCTTCCGCCAACAGGACCATGAGGCTTCGGTCGCGGCACACCACGGGCCTGCCCAGGAGTCCCACCAAGACAGCACCGGGCAGTACATCAAGTCGGCCGTCTATGGCGGCCTGGACGGCATCATCACCACCTTTGCCGTGGTGGCGGGGGTAACCGGGGCCCAACTCCGGCCCGGCATCGTGCTCATTTTGGGCCTGGCCAACCTGATTGCCGACGGGCTTTCCATGGCCATCGGCGATTACTTGAGCACCAAGTCGGAGCAAGAATACCACCGCGAAGAACGCCGCCGCGAAGAATGGGAGGTGGCGCACTATCCGGAGGGCGAAAAACGCGAGATGGTCGAGCTGTATGTGGCCAAGGGCATGTCCGAAGAGGACGCCCGCACCGTGGTCGAAATCTTCGCCCGCCACCCCAAGACCTGGGTCGATGTGATGATGGTCGAGGAGTTGGGCATCTTCGGGACCGAAGAATCGCCGCTGAAAAACGCGGTGGTGACGTTCCTGTCGTTCGCCCTGTTCGGCTTCGTGCCCATTCTGGCCTACGTGCTGGTGATGCTGGTGCCGGGCCTGAAGTTCAACACCTTCGCGGTCGCCAGCTTGGCCACGGCAGCCACCCTGTTCGTGCTGGGGGCCCTGAAAGTGAAAATCACCGGCCGAAACTGGTTGCTCTCGGGCCTGGAAATGCTACTGGTGGGCGGCCTGGCGGCCGGAGCGGCCTACGCCATCGGGGCCCTCTTGGGCGGCCTGGCGTAACACGGGCCTCGAGGCGGTGCGCATTACCGCACGGGTTGCCAGCCGCCGACATCGAGCGGCTGGCCGGTAACATGCGACCGGGCGGCCGGGGCCGCCACCGTCTGCCGCGCCTCTTGGGTGAACGAGGCGGGGATCACGGGCAACAACGCGGTCCGGCCCGGCCTGCCTGGCGGCGGCGACACGGGCGTGCTGCTGGGCATGGTCGATCCCGGCGAAACCCGCAGGCGGAACCCCGGGCTGTCAAACAGGCTGCCGCTGCGACCGGGCGCCGAAGGGCTGATGGGCCCGGTAGGCGGGGTGGTCGAACCCGGCGGCGGCGCATAGGTGGGCGTGGTGCCAGAAGGGGACGCCGGTGCCCCCGGGCCCGGCGCGGTGCTGGGGCCAGCGCCGGTGGCTCCCGCCGTCCCGCCGGTTCCGGTGGCTCCACTTGCCGGTGCCTGGCCGGCCGCCCCGGAAGTACCGCCCCCCGCGCTGGCCGAAGGAACGGGCCCCGGCACGGTCATCGGTGTGCCCGACGGCAGTGGAGTGGACAAGGGGGACGGCATTGGCGAAAGGGTAGGTACGCCGGTGCTCGGGGCACAAGCGCCGCAGGCGGGGCTAACCACGCTGCCCGACAACACCGGCGCTGCCAAAGTCCCGTAGCTGACCGCTGGCGGGGCATACGTCGTGGCTGGCGCGGTGCACACCATACGGTAGGTGGTTGTGGGGACCAGTTGCGCCTGATAGCCCCAGGCCGTCACGGGCCGGTAGGCTGTGGTGGCACAGCCCGTGCATGGGTCCCATGTGGTGATGGGCTGATAGGCGGTAACCGGCACCGGTCGATACACCGCCTGATAAGCCGTCTGGGGCACGTAGGAGCACACGGTAGCGGCGGGCGTGGCCGCCGCCGCCACGGGGCGCGGGCTGAACGGCGGAGTGTACGTCGTCACCGCCGTACCCCGCGGCCTCAGCCACGAACACAGCCAGTCGCACAGGGCGAAACTCTTGGCCGGATGGGCCGCCAGCCCCACCATCGCCACGCCCACGATCCATGGAAACCGCCTTAAGGGATTCCGCATTCCAGGCACTCCTCTGCGTGTTGCCCGGCCACTTCGGTTATCAGACTGCTCGGCGCCGGAATTGTCAAGCAGTTGGCGGCCAGCGGCCGCTCAGGCAGATCCAACCGCGCCAAGCACCGATCGCTTGGCACGCGGACCGCCACCGACGCCGTTACGGCCCGGTAGCGCCCTGACCTGTTCCCGCCAAAGAAATATACGTCCGCCGATGGGCGGGACGGTTCACCAAGCCGCGGTACCCCTGCCCGGCAGGGGGCCCTTACGGTCTGCGCAACTCGTACAGGTCATACAGGTCGAACAAAGTCTCACGCAGATTTCCCTTATGGAAGGCCAGCCGGGCTGCCACGTCGTGGGGCGTGATTCGCCCCGTTTGACTCGCCAGCAGGTGCGAGACCACCCGGCAGGCGATTTCCAGATCGACCGCCGCCTCGTACACCCGTGGCAGCCGACATGGGCGATGGCAGGTAACCAATAGCCCGAGCTTTTGCCTTCG
>JBBIQF010000089.1:0-19144 GCA_037442445.1 Planctomycetaceae bacterium | reverse complement strand
ACCGCCATCGCACCCGAAGCCGTTGCCACAGCGGGAGTTGCTCGTACCCATCGATGACCAGCAGCGTGCCGGGGGCCAGGGCCCACCATCTCAGGTCCACCGGAAGCCGGCGCTGCGCGTCGCGCAGGGTCACTCGGACCACGGGGCGGCCGGTCGCCTCGATGGCGGGAATGAGAGCTTCCAGCAGTGTGGACTTGCCGCTGCCGTGCGGCCCCACGATCTGGCCTCGCCACCCCGCCTGGTCCAAGCGGGCTAGCACATCGGCCAGGGTGACGCCCGGCGGAAAGACGAAACCGACCGCCCCCGGTTGGATGCGGCGGGCGCAAAAGGGGTTGCCTTCCCCGGGCGAAGGCGCAAGAGGAGGTTTGCGATCGGTACTCACACGGCGGCTACCTTGGCGGGCGGGCGGCCGGGATTCTTGGCGGGAGCATTAGCCGCCCCATTGCCGCATGTACTCTCTGCCGGGCGTGGTTCGGCCGGCTCGGCCCCCAGCCGCACCGGCGGCACTGCGCCAAGTTGAAAATCCCGCTGGCCCACGATCTCTTTCCCGCGGCCAAGAAAGACCCGCACCCGCACGCACCAGCGGATCTTGAGGATGGCCCCCGCATAGCTCAAAGGGCTGTGGGGCAGAACGGTACTGAAGTGGCCGGGCTGTCGGAAATCCACTGCCTCGGCCCCTTCGGCAGCGATTCGCCGGAAATGGTGCACCGCCAGGTCTTCATCCCCTTTGCCCTCGGTGTACCAGAGGACCGAAACCTCGATCGCCCGCACCTCGTCCGGCGGAACATACTCCAGGCGGTATTCGCCCGAGAGCGTCTCGCCGGGGCGGTAGGCCCGGCCGTTGCCGTCCAGGCGGATTCTCACCCGTGGCTCGTTCATCGCGGCAGTTTTCCCACGTGGGTCGAACCGTTCGCAGCAGATGCGGCGCTGGCCGGCCCGCCGCCCGGCGGATAGACGATCACCGGGAAAGACCGCTGGAAGTTGGGCCAACCCGCCACATCCCCCACGACGATAAGCTTCCAGTTTATCTCATTGTTTTCGGATTGGAAGGAGTGCATCGCCCCGGCCGGAACCTCCAGCGGAAAACGCGCCTCGAAGGGCACCCCGTGCGCCAACTGGAAGTTCTCTTTGTGGAACACCGGCTGCTGGAAGACCCGAACGGTCTCGGTCCGCGTGTTCGTGCCGTGGCGAAAGGTGGCCTCTTCCTCGCATACGAACAGCACGTCCAGCGAGTTCACCCGCAGCCGCCCCGCCTGCGAAAGAAACACCTCGTACCGCCCGCCGGGCCGCAAGGGCAGATCGGAAACCTCGACCAGCGTAGGCCCGATCCAGGTGGCCAGCACCAACTGCCGGAAAAAGAAGACAATCAACCCCAACCCGGCCAGGGCAAAGGGGATGGTAAAGCCGGTCAGCACCCAGTCGGGCCTGCCCGCCAGATGCTCGCCAATGGCCCAGGCCGCAAATATCGACACGATGCCGTTCCACCCCAGCGCCACCAGCAACCACACCATCAGGCGAAGGCTGGGCGACCCCGCCAGCGGAAGGCGAAACGCCAATTCGGTCCCCGGGCTGTTGGTGATGTTGGCCGGGCTGGGGATGGCAGGGTAGTCGCTCTTCTGGGTTGGCCGGGCCGCACCCCGGGGCAAAGGCGCCGGCTGCGAGCCCGGCGCTGCCCGCCGCTCCGCCGACTTCCCCCAGGTCCAAGCCGCGTACACCAACCCCGCCCCGCCGGTCACGACGAACGACACCGGTACGAGAAACGTCAGCCAGAACCACCAACTGTAGCCCCGGACGAGCACCGCCACCTTGGGATCGTGGGGATCGTACCAGCAGGGGTACTCTTGGCCCACGGCAAACCGGTCCAGGATCGCCTGGGCTTCTTCCTGGTCCGCGGAATAGGCCTGGCGGATGTCATAGGTTCGCACCACGTACGTCTCGCCGCCCACTTGGTATTCGATCCGGATTTCCGGGCGGAACCGGGGCCCTTCGGCGGTGTCCTTGCGAACCAATTGCTTGTCGCGGACCACGCACTGCGCAGGCATGAAGACATAGTTGGCCCGATACTCCGGCACCACCAGCGTGGCCAGCAACAGCACCAGCCCCGCGCAGCCCAACAAGAATAGTGCGGCAAAGAACACGGCTTCGCCCAGGCTACCCAGGGTCTGCGAGCCGGTGCGCCGGTTTCCCCGCTTCTTCTCGTAGAACCGAAATTTCGGAGCCAAAGCGTCCCCCCACAGCTTTTAGCGCCCGGGTCCGGCCGGCTGGCCGAGTGCCGCGGCAATCGCCACCCGGCGCCACGCGCTTACTGCTGGCCGCACGCCCCCAACCCGCCCTGGCACTGTCCGCCGGGCCAACCGCGTGGCTTGCCGGAGTTGCGCTTATTGGCCCCGCCGCACGCCCCGATCAATGGGATTCCGGCTTGGGCGACGCCCTCTCGGGCGCTGCACTAGCCCGGGACGAAGCCGCCGATGCCGAACCCCTTCGGGCAGTTTTCTCCGGCGGGCGCCGCCACGGCCGGTAGAAACCGATCCCCTCCAGCGCCCGATACACCTCCTCCAGCGTCTTCTCCCCGAAATTGGAGATTGCCAAAAGCTCCTTGGGCTGCTTGCCCAGCAAGTCCCGCACGGTGAAGATGCCCCGCTCTTCCAGGCAGTTGGTCGTGCGGACCGACAGCCCGATCTCCGCCGTGCTCATGTCCAGCTTTTCGCGAAGGTTCTTCTCCTCCCACTCGACGGTGCTCAACGGGATGCGCGTTCCCATGGGGTCCCTCCCCAAACCAGTCCGTTGCGAAACGACATCACGCGGCGCCCGCCGGCGCCGCCACAGACCGCACCAGTATAGCACTTTTCCAAAACACGGGTAGCGCCCCCGACAGGGGGTGGGTGCAAGCCCCGCCTCCTTGGGCCTACCCCCGGCACGTGCCGGCCGCCGGGAAGGGTAACCGTTCACGGCCCCGACCTTTCCGGATGTTCACGGGGACGAAGCGTGCGGGGTACGGCGAGTGTCGGAGCGCGGCGGACGCGACGGACGCGACGGAGCGCGTCCCTCCAGGGTGGAGGGCCACGCTCTGTCGTGGCCGAGGCATTGCGTGTCGCCCCGTAACGTCCCGGGCCGTAAACGGTTACCTAGGAAATCCCACAGAACCTATTGGGCTGCCTGGCGATTCCACCGGCTCTCGGCATACTGCTCCTTGAGGGTGGTCTCGAACTCGCGGGCACGCTCCAGTTTGCGGAGTTCGCGGCAGATGCGGGCCAGGTAGTACAGGGCCTCGGCATGCGCCTCGCGATTGGCCGCGTACATCGTGTCGGTGTGCAGAAAAGCAAACATCGCTTCTCGGGGCCGGTTATCCCGTAACAGCGCGATGCCCAGCGTATTGTAGGCCTGGGCCAGGAAGGCAACATCGTCCGGCTCGGCGCGGGCGATCTGCGTCTCGATCGCCTTGATGGCCATCGAAGCCTGGCCCGCCTCGGCCAGACAGCGGGCCTTCCCCAATATGGCCAAGCGGCGCTGGGCATCGGCCAGCGGCCCTTCCACCTTCTGCTGGAGTACCGTGTCGAAATACTTCAGCGCTTCGGCCGGCTTGTTCTCGGCCAACAGGGCCTGCCCCACGCACACATTTGCCCGCATCTTGTAGTCGGGCCAGGGGGCAGCGGCCACCTTCTCGTAGTACGGACGCGCTTTGGCGTATTCGCCCATGGCCACCAACAAGTCCCCCACGATCTGATAGGCCTCGAGGATATGGTGGCTTTGGGGCCAATCGCGGGCAAAGGCGGTCATCAGTTTGCCGGCGGGAACGATCTCGCCGCTGCCGGCCAGCGCCAGCCGCGCCGTACAATACGCGCGGTAGAACTCCACCTCCTGGCGGACCTCGGGCCGGTTAAGCCGCTCCGGCGTGAGCTTCTCCAATGCCTTCAAGGCAGGCTCGTATAGCCCTTTGGCCACCTCGCTCCGCACGGTTTTCAGCTCCAAAGGCTCGCCCTCGAAGGCGATCCATTCGATCTCGTTGACCGGCACCCGTTCAAGAGCAGCGGTGGGAGTTTCCACAACCACTTCGGTGGGGGAGAGTTTGACCCGGCCGGGAATCGTGGCCTTGAACGTTTTCACCACGTCGTCGGCCTGGAGGGGGGACACCAAAAGCCAAAGGGCAACCCCCGCCATCACTGGGATTCGCTTCACCGTACACTCCTCGCTATGCCGATTGCCGGACGAAGCTGATAAAAAGTGCGGTTCGCGGCCCTCCACTGCCTCTGCCGGCCGCGATGGCCCCGCCGCCCACTCTTGTGATGATAGCACGGCCAATCTTGCCACGCTACCGCCGGCGCGGCCCCCAAAGAAACGACGACTGGCCATCCGCACGACCCGTTTCCAGCCGGAGGTGCTGCACGTGTCTTTGCGCTTAGAGCGGGAATACCCTGCGGGGGTGATGCGGCTCGGGGGTGGGCTGGCTGCCGCTTGGGATAGGCCGGCCGCTCTGGCTGCGGCCTCACGAGGCGTAGGCGGGCAACGGAGGCTCACCCGGTCGGGTGGATGCCGGCCCGGCGGCCCTGGTGGCCCCTTGTATTCCCTCTTGCGCAACTTATAATGTCTGCGCAATCGCTACATTTTTCCCAGCGCGGCATCCCGCCGTTGGCCGCGAAGGGAATCGCCATGTCGGGTGGAACAAGCAGGAGGCTTGTCCCGCACGCGCGAGAACTCGGGGCGATTGCGGGCAGCATTGCCGCCCCCCGAGAGTGCTGTGCAAGGACGTGCCCTGGCAACGTTTGGCCTGTGGTGTTCTGCAACCCTTGGTTGAAGGAGGTGCCTATGTGGTTCCGCCGACTGGTGCTGTTGTGCTGCGGGTTGATGGCGTTTGGCGCGGTGCCCGCCCTGGCCGTGGATACCTGCGCCCCGGCGACGTGCGCTCCGAGCACCTGCGCACCGGCCACCTGTGCCGTGCGAACGTGCGCTCCGGTAACCTGTGCCCCGGCACCGGTGACCTGCCAGCCCGCCGTGCAATACGTCGAGAAGACCGTGCTGTGTCCCACTTGGGTAACGGAGAAGCGCCGTGTGACCGTCACGGAGTGCCGGCCGGAGCAGCGGACATACACCTATACTGTGTGCCGCCAGGTGCCGGAAACCCAGCAGGTCAAGCGGCAGTACACCGTGATGGTCCCTGAAGTCCACAAGCGGACCGAGACCTATACCGTCTGCCGCCCGGTGTGGAAACAGGTCCAGCGGGAGTGTACGGTGATGGTTCCCCACACCGAGACCCGGCAGGGTACCCGCCGCGTGTGCAAGCTGGTGCCTGTCCAGGAAATGCGCACCGTATGCGAAGACCAGGGACACTGGGAAGAACGCCCGGTGACCACCTGCTGCCCGCCCACACCGCCGACCTGCGCCCCGGCCCAGGCAGTCACCACCTGCCGGGTGTGGGTGCCCAAGATCGTCCAGAAGCAGGTGCCGGTCACCTGCCTGAAGCCCCAATGGGTCGAAGAACCCTGCACGTACACCGTAACGGTCTGCCGGCCGGAAAAGCGGACCTACACCGTCTCGGTGTGCGCGTATGAACAGGTACCGATGACCCGCGAGGTGTGCTATACCGTGTGCGTCCCCAAGGTGGTCGAGCGGGTCGAACAGGTTACCGTGTGCAAGACCGTCACCGAGCAGAAGACCGCCACCTGCACCGTCATGGTGCCGTACCAGGTGGAAAAGGAGGTCGAGGTGCAGGTGTGCAAGATGGTTCCCAAGACCATCCGCGTGCCGGTGTGCGCTCCGCCGACCTGCTGCGCAGTGAAACACGTCCGGCACCTGCGCCGGGGCTGCTGAGCCGTAGAGCCCTAGGGTGGGTGCTCCGCACCCACGCGAGCCTCGGTTGGCGACGAGGTACCAAGAAGTCGCACGAGCCGCCGGGATAAACCCGGCGGCTCCTTCTTGCGGCCTGCGCGCAACGCACGTATCCTACTGCTGCCTAAGACGCAGGGTCGGTGCTCTGCACCCACGCGACTGCCAGTTGGCGGGGGCCGCGCGGACAACCCCGGCGGCTCCTTCCTACTGCACCCGTGCAGAACGCGCACCCTAAAATCTTCTCCAGCGCCAGGAACGCGCCGTGTACAACAAATCGGAACTGGTGGCCCTGTTTCGGCAGAAGGCCCTGAAGTTCGGCTCCTTCACGCTGGCCTCGGGCAAGAAGGCCAGCTACTATCTGGATGGCAAGCAGGTCACCTTGGATCCCGAAGGTGCCCGTTTGGTCGCCGAGGGGATCTTGGATCTGCTCTTGGCCGACGGGCGGCTGCCTGCAGCAGTGGGCGGCATGGCCATCGGTGCCGACCCGATCACGGCGGCGGTGGTCACGATGTCGGCCGTGCGGGGCACCCCGGTGCGGGGGTTCATGATCCGCAAGGAGGCCAAGGGCCACGGCACCCATCAGTATGTCGAAGGTCCGGTATGGCCTGGCGACGAGGTGGCGATTGTCGAGGATGTGGTCACCACCGGGGGATCGTCGCTTGCAGCGATCGAGCGGGCCGAGGCCTTCGGCCTGAAAGTGATCCGGGTCGTGGGCATCGTGGACCGGATGGAAGGCGGAGCGCAGGCCTTTGCCCAGCGGGGCCTGCGGTTCGATAGCTTGTTGAACATTCGCGATTTCGGCATCGAACCCCCAACGGATAGCCCGTAGGGCGGTTGCTTTACAGCCACGCAATCGCGCCGTGCCGGTGGCCCCGGGATAAGCCCGGCGGCTTGTTCTTGCCGCGTGCAGAGCACGCACCCTACTTTTTCGCCTTGCGAACGATGTCCATCCTCGTACTCAACGCCGGCTCCAGCAGCGTCAAGTTCGCCGTGTTCGCTTTCGAGACGCTGCAATGCACCGCCCGGGGATTGCTGGACTGGGCCGGCTCGAAGACCCAGGCCACCGTCACCCTTTCGCCCCAAGGGGCCGAACCCTTCCAGCGGCAGATCGAGGCCCCCGATTATCGCGTGGCGGTAGTTAAGGCCCTGGAGATGCTCCAGGAGTTCCTTCCGGCCTCTTTGGCGGCAGGCGCCACGCGGGACACTCAGGCGGGGTTCCGGGTGGTGGGGCACCGGCTCATTCACGGGGGTGAAGAAATCCGCCGGCCGGTGCTCATCGACGACCGCATAAAGGAGGTCATCCGCCGGTACATCCATTTGGCCCCGTTGCATATTCCGGCGGGGCTGGAGGCCATTGGTGCGGTCGAGGCCGCGCTGCCGGGCGTGCCGCAGGTGGGCCTGTTCGATACGGCGTTTTTCGCCAGCATCCCGCCCGCCGCGTTTCTCTATCCCGTGCCCTACAACTGGTACACCGAGTGGGGCATCCGGCGTTTCGGTTTTCACGGTACCAGCCACGCGTATTGCAGCCAGCGGGCGGCGGAGCTTCTCGGCCGGCCCCCTGCTCCTTTGCGCCTGGTGATCTGCCACCTTGGCCAAGGGAGTTCCGCCACCGCGGTTCGCGATGGGGTGGCCATCACCAATACCATGGGCTTCACACCCCTGGAAGGCTTCATGATGGGCACACGCTCGGGCACCGTGGACCCGGGCATTCTGCTTTATGTGCTTCGCGAAAAGGGGCTTTCGGTTGCCCAGCTCGACGAAATCCTCCACCACAAGTCAGGGCTGTTGGGCATTTCTGGCGTGTCGTCCGACTTTCGCCAGGTCGAAGCCGCGGCCAGGCAAGGGCATGCCCGGGCACAACTGGCGCTGGAGATGTACGCCTACCGGGTGCGGGCGATGGTGGGGGCCTTGGCCGTTACGCTAGGCGGCCTGGATGCGCTGGTGTTTACCGGTGGCATTGGCGAGAACTCGGCCTGGTTGCGCAAAGAGGTGTGCCACGGCCTGGAGTGCCTCGGGGTGCGCCTGGACCAAGAGCGCAATCCCAGTGCGGTGCCCGACGCCGACGTGGCCGAGGCCGACTCGCCGGCCCGCGTTCTGGTCATCCATACGCGGGAAGACTATCTCATTGCCCGCGAGGCACGGCGGTTGGTCCAACAGCAGCTTGCCGGGCCGCCGCACTGAGACGCAAAGCCGCTTGCACGCCAAAGGGCCTCGGCCGAGAGGCTCCGGAAGACCCGTAGCGCTATGCCTGGGGGCTATCGGCCCGATCGCCCGGAGGAACTGCCGCCGAATCGTGAAGAGCGGCTGCCGCCGGTACCCGATCCCGATCGCCCGAAGCCCGAGCGGCCAAACCCGCCCGAGCCAAAAGGCGAACCGGGGGGCTGGAACGAAGGGCCGCCCGGGGCCGAGAAGTTCCCCCCGCGGAACCCGCCCGGAAAGCCACCGGGGAACCCGCCGGGAAAGCCCCCCGGGAAGCCGCCGGGGAAGCCGGGCGAGGAGCCGTCCATGCGGCGGCGGAATCCGCCGAAGCCTTGGAACCGATCGCCCGAACTGGGCGGTTGGCCGGTGCGACTCCCCGATGTGGCCGTCCCCTGGCCGAACCGCACGCTGTCGCCCATCATGGCCACCAGGGCCCGGCGCACGGCTTCGGAATTGGTCCGCTGGAGCGTTACCACCTCCATGGCCTCGTTCGACTCGCCGGCCGCGGCTTGGTCCAGTTCCTCGACCAGGGCCTTGATTTCCTGGAAGAGGTTATCGGGGGCCACGACCACCAGCGAGTTGGTGCGGGCATCGACGCCGATGGACATCTTGGGCGTGTCTTCGGTCGTGCCGCGCCGGCCGCCTATGCCGCCGCGCCGCCCCGCCATCCCGCGGATCATCTGGAAAAACTCCTGGGGCGAAGGGGGCCGCTGCGGGGTGTTTGGGCCGGCCACCATCCGGTCCTGATAGACCTGGCGGACGATCTCGGCCACTTCCTGGGCCTGCGTATTGTGTACGGGGATCAGCCGCGGTTTGGGGGCGGCCAGCACATCCTCAGGGCTGTCGCGTTGATCGAGGATCTTGAGCAGTTCCTCGATCATATCGAGGTCCACGGGGTTGGCCTGCACGATGAGGGCATTGAGCCGCGTATCGGGGGTGATGTGGACTTGGCCGGTGGGGCGCAACGAACTGCTCGTATCGCTGCCGCCGCCCAACAGGGCGCCGACGATGTTGCCGCCGGGGCCGCCGATGGCCGCGCCAGCCAGGTCGCCCAAGAGCGAGCCGCCGCCTCCCCCGCCGGTGCCGCCCCCGAAGATGGCGTCGAGCGTTTCGGCCACCACGGCCGCCTTGGCGTGCTTCAAATAGAAGATCGTGATCTCCGGTTTGTTGGTCGAGGCGGTAGCGGCCAGCGACTGCAACAGTTGCTCGAACTCGGCCAGGGCCTCCTGGTCCTCGGAGGTGATCATGATGCCGCCGGGCCCGGGGGCGACGATAATCGGGGCCGGTTTGTCGGACGGGGATCGCTGAGGGATGCGGACCGCGGGCACGCCGCCTGCCGCCGGGGGGGCTTGGCCGGCCGAGGGCGCCGAACCTGCCGGCTGGCGGGATGGGGCGGCTTGGGCAGCGCCGGCGCTGGGGCCGGCCGGTTTGACGGGCGATGCCCGCCAGCCGTCATCGCTATGGCCTGCGCTGGGGCCAGCCACCGTGCCCGCATCCGAAACGAAATACACCGCCGCGCCGTGGAGCACCCCCGCCGTTGGCCCTGGGGCCGACGAGGCCGGCCGAGGTCGCTGCAAAGGCCTGAACTCGGGCTCTTTGGCCGGAGAACCTTCCAGGGCCGGCCCCGAAGACCGCGACGGTCCCCAGCCTTCCAACCCCGGCACCCCAGGAACCGCTGGCTGCCCGGCACCCTCCGCGCCCACCTCCCCCTCGCTGCTTGGCCGCACCGAGGGTATGGACGAAGACGGGAACACCTGGCGAATGGGGTTGGACCGCATCTGGGGCCAGATTTGTTGAATTTGCTCCAGCGCCGCGCGTGCGGCCCGGCCGGAATACGGTAGCACCCGCACCCTGCCCCCGGCCACTTGCGTCGCATCGTCAACGTCCTCTCCCAGGCCTTTCAACATCTCGCGAATCTGAAGGATCTGCGCGTCGGAGCCGCGGACGATCAGTTGCCGCGTGTTGCCGTCCGCCTCGACCTTGGGGGCCGTAGCACTCGAAGAATCCACGAAAATCTTCTGCACCGCTGCTAGCGCCACCTGCGGGTCCAGCGTGCGCAACTGAAACACTTCCACCCGGCGGGTGTCGCGCTGGAGCTGGTCGAGCGTCTCGCGGATGGTCTTGTGCTGCGCCAGCCGGGCGTAAGCCACCAGGTTTCCGGTCTTCGGGTCGATGGCCAGCCGCACATCCGGCTCGCCCGACAACAGCGTCTGAAGCACCTGGAGCACCGCATTGGGATCGGCCGAGTTGATCGTGTACACCTCCAATTGCGGCGTGCTCTCCAGGCGGTCGCCGGCCTTGCCGGCGTCCAGCGATTCGAGAATCTCCTTGGCCCGGGCGACCGACTCGGGCTTGCCGGTCAATAGCACCTTCTTCCCCTCCGGGTCGGTGGCGAACCGCAACGAGCCATCCGTGGTGGCATTGCGGTCGGCGGGGATATCCATGAGCTGGCGCAATAGGGTCGATGCCTCTTGGGCCGTGATGCGGCGCAACTCGACCGTGGCCACCGGGCCACTGCCCAACCCCCCGGGGCTCTCCATCGCCTCGATCATCCGGCGCATGATCCGCAACTTGCCCACCGACTCGGTCACCAGGACCTGGCGGGCCTTGGGCAGCACCACGACCACCCCTTGGGGCCCCTTGATCTTTTCGATCTCCTGCTGCACCTCCTCAGGCGAGACGCGATTGAGCTGGAAAAGGACCCGCACGATCTCGAACTCGCCCCGCTGGTCCAGCTCCTCGGGCGGGATGGTCTCGATCAGGTTCTCGGGAATCTTGTCTTCCAGATTGATTACCCAAAGCATCCGGTCACGGCGGAGCAGCCGATAGCCCTTGGCCTGGAGCACGCGATTGATCAGGTCCAAGGCTTGCGCCGGCGTATATTCCTGCGGATCGATGTAATTGAACGTCCCCTTGGGCGGCGACTCCATCACCAGCGAGAGCTGGTTCTGTTCCGCGAACCATTCCAGTACGTCCTTCCACGGGGCGTAGCGGAAGTTGAAGCGGAGCTTGCCGCCGCGCATCGGCTCGCCCAACTTGGTGCCCGAGCCGCCGGGCCTGGCGCCGGCAAGGCCCCCGTCGGGTTTCGCAGCTTCGGGCTTCATGGGGCCGGGCGGGCCGAACGGAAAGCCCGGCATGGGAAAACCGCCCGCCTTGTCCGGCCCGGGCGATGGCGGCATGACCGGCCCGGCGCCCGGCGGCGGGGGGATCATGGGGCCCGGTCCAGGCGGCGCTGCACCCGCAGGCTTCGTATCCGATTGGGCGGCTGCGGAGGGCTTGTTGTCGGAGGGCTTCGCTTCAGAGGGCTTGCTGTCCGACGGCTTAAATTCCGCTGGCTTGGCCTCCCCGGACACGCCGGCCGAGGCCTTGGAGGGCTCAGCCGCTGGCGAAGCCGCGGTTTCGGAGGGTTGCGATTTTGTCTCTTTTCCCTCACCGCCGCCAGTGCTGGCTGGGGCCGCCGCGGGTTGCCCAGCGCCCGGAGGCGGGGGGAATGGGAATCTGGATGCGCCCGCTGCGCCGGCATTGGCCGTGGGGGCGGCGGAAGTGGCGGGCGCCTGGGGCTTCTCCGGCGGCGCCGCGTCGGCCGTGGCGGCGGCCTCGGACTTCGTTTCAGGGGCTGCGGGCTTTTCCGTCGCTTCCGGGTTTGCAGCTTTGACCAGATCGACCTTGGCCCCGCGCCAACCTCCCTCGTCGCCCTGGGCCGACGGGCGACCTCGGCTGTCACCGCCCTGAGCGAACGCCTCCCAGGCGGCCCGCTGCGAATCGTCTAGCACGGCGGCCAACTCCCGCTCGATCTCCGCGCGGACGACGTGGGCGGTCTGGGCGTTTGCGCGGGCAAGTCTTTCCGCACGCTGCTTGAGGATCTCCTGAACCCGGGCCCGCTGTTCGGGCTTCAATTGGAGCCGGTCGGCCACGGCCGGGTCGGCCAGCGTGCTCAGCCCCTCGCGCTGGAGCCGGATCCGCTCTAAACGGGCGATCTGCTGCCGGCTCAGTAGTGGCAGGCCTTGGGTCTCGGACTGCCGGCGGAAGTCGGCCAACCGGGCGCTGCGCTCGGCTGGCGAGAGGTTGCGGACCTGGGCCACCAGCTCGATGGCCGCCTGCTCCCGGGCGTCGATCAGCGCTTCGAGCTTTTCGCGCTGGCTTTTGGTCAGGCCCAACTGCTCGGCGACCTCGTCCTCGACCGCCAAAGCCAACACACCCACAAACTCATGCTCGGCGGCCTGAACCCTCCCCAGGAGCGGGCAGAGAGCCACCACCCATGTGGCGAGGCACAAGCAAACGCACCACACCAGACTGCGGGGTCGGCGCATAATCACGGCTCGCCTTCCTTCAAGGCTTCCCAGTAAGCTGATTCGCGGCGCTGGCTCCCCCGTACACTCCTCTCTATGCTACTACCCTACTAACCCCTTGACCAGCACCAAGTTCTGCAAGTCTATCCACTTTTTGGAGGGGTAGGGTCGCCACGCATGTGGCAGCCCAGCGCGCACGACGCTCCAGCATAGCTGGCATACCCCAAAACAGTGGGGGTGCTATGCTGGAGCATCGCTGTAGTGGGGCGGCCGTCCCGGCCGCTGGCCACAAACGCTCGTGGGCCGAGAAGCTACTTCTCGACTTTCAGCACCACGAACCGCGAACCTTGGGCGTCCCGGACCAACAGGAGCACGCCTTTGTCGGGCGCCTGCTCGCCGATGGCCTTCTCCAGGTCCTCGACCGACTGGATTTTCTTACGGTTGGCCTGGAGGATGACCATGCCGGGGGTTAGGCCTGCCTCGTCGGCCGGGCTATTGGGCCGGACCTGGGTGATGACCACCCCTTCGTTCGGTTTGACGCCCAACTGCTCGGCCACCTCGGGGGTCAGGGCGGCGACCTCCAGCCCGAGCTTGTCGAACCGCGACGCCTCGGGCCGACCAAACCGGCCCATCGGGCCCCGCCGCGCCAATCCATAATTGGCCGGCTGCTCCTCCACCGTAACATTGATGGTCAACCGCTTGCCATCGCGGAGCACCAGCACCGGCACCGTCGATCCGATGGGCGTCTGCTCGACGTAGCCCTGCAGTTCGTTGGTGGTGGAGACATCGCGGCCATTGAACTGGAGGATCACGTCGCCGGGCTTCAGGCCGGCCTTGCTGGCGGGCGTGCTGCGTTGCACCTGTCCGATCAGCACTCCTTGGTGGGCTTTGACGCCCAACTGCTCGGCAAGCTGGTGGGTAATGGGCTGGATGGCCACGCCCAGATACGCCCGCTTGACCTTGCCGGTGCTCAGCAGTTGATCGGCCACCCACTTGGCCAGATTGATTGGCACGGCAAAACCCACGCCCTGGTTTCCGCCGGTGCGGGTGGTGATGGCCGTGTTGATGCCGATCACCTCGCCATCGAGGTTCACCAGCGGGCCGCCGCTATTGCCCGGGTTGATCGCGGCGTCGGTCTGCAAGAAGTTCTCGCGCGGGGCGATACCCATGGCTCGGCCTTTGGCGCTGATGATGCCCGCGGTGACCGTACCTTCCAGCCCAAAGGGGTCGCCCAGAGCCAGTACCCAGTCGCCCACCGCCACCTTGTCGCTATCACCCAGCTTGGCGGCGCGGAGGTTGTCGGCCTTGATCCGCACGACAGCGATATCGGTCTTGGGGTCGCTCTTGATATCGACGGCATCGAACTCCCGCCCGTCCTGAAGCCGCACGGTGATCTTGCCGCCGCCTTCGACCACGTGGTTGTTGGTCAGGATCACGCCCGAGGGGTCGATGATCACGCCCGAACCCAGGCCGGTGATCCCGAATCGCGGCCCGCGGGGCATGGGCGGCATGTCGCGGAAGAACCGCCGCAACTCGGGGTTGCTGCGGAACAGGTCTTCAAACGGCGTGCCTGCCCAGGGGTCCTCGTCATCTTCCCATGAACCGGCGGCCGGGGTGGCCGCGGGGCGGTTGAAGATGGCCACCACGGCGGGCAGCACCTTCTCGGCACTCTCGCGGAAGGCCTTGGAGAGGCTGCGGGCGTAATCGCGGGCCTCGGCCGAGGTGACCGCACTGCCACTGCCGGACGCCTGCTGCCCAACCGCCGAGGGGGGAAGCACGTAGATGGCGATGAGCCCGGCCACCGCCAGCACAGCAGCGGCGGCCAACCAAGTGCGTATCGAAACACCTGCAAGTTTTCTGCGCATAGCATTTCCTCATGCAATTCTTTCCAAGGTTCCGGAAAGCTCCGTACATTCATTACGTTTCCGGGGGCCGAGAAATCTTACAGGGTTTCGGCGATCCGCTGGAGAGCGATGGGCGCTTGGCCGTGGTTGTTGCCTGCGGGGGGCGCTGATATACTCAGTGGTTCCCCGGTTGCCTGGCGGAAGAGCCCCTCGCGGTGCGGGGCGCGGGCCGAAGGGATGTGCCTCTAACCCTTGCTGTTATGGTCAATCGCAATCTGATTCGCGGTTTCGATCCGTCCGAGGAGGAATGGAACCAGGAACTCACCGCTGCGCTGGCAGGGACCTCGCCCGCAGAAATCGATTGGGGCGGCGACGCCATCGCGCCCAACCAGATCGTCCCCGGCCGGATCCTCCGCGTGGAAAACGACTTCGTTCTGATCGACGTGGGCTATAAGAGCGAAGGCGTTATCCCCCTGAGCGAGTGGGACGAAAACGAGCCTCCCCCCCAGCCTGGGCAGACCATCGACGTGCTCATCGAGGATATCGAGGACACCTTCGGCCCCTCGGACGATACCCGAGGTATGCTCCTGTTGAGCAAGCGCAAGGCCGAGAAGATCAAGGCGTGGATGAAGGTCATGGAGACTGTGCGCGAAGGAGACGTGGTCACCGGCACCGTCTCGCGCAAAATCAAGGGCGGGCTGCTGGTCGATATCGGCGTGAACGTCTTCTTGCCGGCCAGCCAGGTCGATATCCGCCGGCCCCCGGATATCGGCGATTACATCGGCAAGCAGATCCAGTGCATCGTGCTGAAGATCGACGAGTCGCGGCGGAACATCGTGGTCAGCCGCCGGGCACTCATCGAACGCGAGCGGGAAGAGAAGAAGCGCAAGCTGCTGGCCGAACTCAAAGTGGGCGAACTCCGCAAGGGCGTGGTCAAGAATATCGCCGATTTCGGGGCTTTCGTGGACCTCGGCGGCATCGACGGCCTGCTGCACATCACCGACATGAGCTGGGGCCGCATCAACCACCCCTCGGAAATGGTCTCCATCGACCAGGAGATCGAAGTCCAGATCCTCCACATCGACTACGAGAAAGAGAAGATCGCGCTGGGCTTGAAGCAAAAGCAGGCCAGCCCCTGGGAAAACGTGGAAGAGAAATACCCGGTGGGCAGCCGGCACAAGGGGGTCGTGGTCAACGTGATGAGCTACGGGGCCTTCGTCAAGCTCGAGGAGGGTATCGAGGGCCTGGTGCATATCAGCGAGATGTCGTGGACCAAGCGGATCAGCCACCCCAGCGAGCTGGTCCAGATCGACGACGAGATCGAGGTGGTGGTCCTGGGCATCAACAAAGAGAAGCAGGAAATCTCGCTGGGCATGAAGCAGACCCAGGAGAACCCGTGGGACCGGGCGGCCGAGCGCTACCCCCCGGGTTCGATCGTCAAGGGCACGGTCCGCAATCTCACGAACTATGGGGCGTTCGTGGAGATCGAAGAGGGGATCGACGGCCTGTTGCACGTCAGCGATATGTCGTGGACCCGCAAGATCAGCCATCCCAGCGAGATGCTCGAAAAGGGGCAGCAGATCGAATGCCGGGTGCTGTCGGTCGATCAGGCCCGGCGGCGGATCGCGCTGGGACTGAAACAGATGAGCGACGACCCCTGGGCCGACGATATCCCCAAGAAATATGCTCCCGGCCAGGTGGTTACGGGCACAGTCACCAAGATCACCAATTTTGGCGTGTTCGTGGGCCTGGAGAACGGGCTGGAAGGTTTGCTGCACATCTCCGTGTTGGGGGACCTCAAGGTCGTAAACCCGTAGGAGGTGGTTTATGTGGGCCAGCAGATCGAGGTGAAGATACTGCGGGTGGATCGCGAGGAGCGGAAGATCGGCCTGTCACGCAAGCGGGTGGAATGGGCCGAGGAGGCCCAGGAACGCGGGGCGGCGGCATCGGCCCCCAGCATCCCTCCGGCGGAACTCCGCGGCGGGGTGGGCCGCGGCAGCGGGCCCCTCATCCAGCCCTCGCGGGGCCGGTCGCGCGGCGAGGAGAAGGAGAAGGAAAAGGACAAGGGGTAGCCGGCCCGCCCCACCGGGGGCATCGGGCCCACAGGACCCGCAGGGCGGGCGCTTTGCATCCACGCGCATGCCTTTTTGGCAAACCCCGGATGCCGCGGCTTCGCAGAACTAGCGGAGTTCGCCCACTCTGGATTGCTCGCCTTGGGGCAAGCCGTGGCACACTGCGCGTGCGTCCGAAGAGGTGGCTAGCACGGGCCAGCGCGAAGGCTTATCGGTGTCACATCGCGCCTGCGTCCGAAGGACGCATTCTACGACTACGTGCGTCCAAAGGGCGCACCCTGCGGCTAGCGGCGATACCCGCCTTCGAGCACCGTAACATGGCGGGCCGTAACATGCGGTGCGTTCAAATCCGGCAGGGCGTTGCGGCTGCCGGTAATGCCCACGCGCCGCCCCACGTAGTGCTGCAAGCCGACGCCGGGAGCGGGAGTTACGTAGCAAGCAAGCCGGCCGCGATCATCCACCAAAGCATACCGCGGGCCGCCGATCTTGCCGGGCATGACGCGTGTGAGCTTCCCGACCGCATCGTACGGGCTCGGGTTTCGATCCGCACCTGCCAGCAGCCGGGGTTCTGCCGGCGCTAAGGGCGCGGGGCCGGCAGTGGCGGCAGCGACCGCGGCAGTAACGGCCGGGGCAGTTGTGCCCACCGGCGCTTCGCCCCGCAGGGCCTGCACGACGGCCTGCGTTCCGGCAGGGGTGGCGCCCGGAGTTCCGTACACCGCGTCGAACCGCTTCTTCACTTGAGCTGCCCGCACCAGGCGGTTCAACAGCAGCCGGGCGTGGGCCCGCTCGCTGGACGTTTGGGCCGCGCTGGCAAGCGACTCTGTGCGCCGGATCAGTTCGTCGCAGTTCCACACGCTGGGTTCCTCGGCCAGCATGAGCGCCAACTCGGTATTGATGTCGTCGAGTTCTGCCTGGAACTCCTCGCGGGAAATCGTGGCCGCAGGAAGCGTAGCGGGCGGCGATGGAGCGGCGGTGGCAGGGGAACCCTGGCCGGGGGCTGCGGGTGCTGCACCCGGCGGGTCCTGCGCTGCTGCGGCAGGGGCCGAGGTGGTGCCGGTGGCCGCAGCCGGCGCCCCTGTGGCCCCCTGGGCTGGCTGAAGGGCTACTGCGTGCCGGACACCGCCGGAGGATTGCGGCGCCGCATGGGTACTAGAAGTGGGCGCGGTCGATTCGCCCGAGGCCCGCACAATGCGGGCTTGCGGCGGATGGAGATCCAAGAAGCGCTCGTGAATCCAGCGGAACTCGCCCGACGGAGGCGCGATGCGGTACCAGGTCTGGGCGGCCGCCCCGGTGCCCATCCGTTTCCAGCCCAGCACTTCGACCAATTCGCCCCGCTTGAGGCGAACCTGCACCACATCGCGCACATCGCTGAACTGACTTCCGACCCGGGCGGCGACGCTGTCGGTGGCGACCTCGGCCAGCCCATCGTCCCCCAGCCGAATGTCCCACCCAGGAACCCAACTGAAACTCTCTTCCAGCGGCCGGATGGCACACCATCCCGCGGCATCACGCTGGTAGACCTCGACTTCGCGGCCGAAGCGGACCTTCTCGGTAGGGTAGAACCCTTCGCCGGGGCCGCTCCGCACGTAAGCCTCTTCGACGACGACGTAGGCCTTATAGGGAAACGAGGGTTGGGCGGCCACCGCTGCGGTGGCCCACATGCACGCAACGATTACCGCCACCTGCCGCCGCATGGGAGGCACTCCACCCTAGACAAGCCAAAGTCACCACGGCACCCTCCGTGGGCCGGGATTTGCCAGACCGCCGCCTTGTAATCGAAAGGGGCTTGGGGTTCAAGGCGAGTTGCCGCCTATAAAGTCTGCCCAGTCTGCCTGGTTTGCGTGGATTCACGCCTATCGCAGAATGTCCCTCTGGGTTGGTGGCATCGACGCGGGTAAACGTGTTACCGACCTTCGCCGGGCGACAATTCTTGCCGCGGAGAGTAGGAGAGTGCGTCCTGAAGGGACGCGCTCCGCCGCGTCCGCCGCGCGCCCCACGGCCGGCGTCTTCCATTGCGTCCGGCGCGTTTAAAACCACATGCCCGGCCACGACGGAGCGTGGCCCTCCAGCGGAGCGCCACCCTCCAACGATCGCCTCGCGCGACGTAATGAGGAAGCCCGTACGCGGGCGTCAATCCGCGGCCAGCCGCACCGGGCCCTTACGGACCCGGCTCATGGGCCCGGCTCGGGGCCGGTTACTCGATTTCGACCAGCGGCTCGACCTCGCCACCAACAAACCGGGCCACCAGAGTCTCGCTCACCAGATTGTGGCCCAGGAGGCTGCGGTTGCCTTTCGGCCCCAACGAGCGGTACACCAGCCACTGGCGGGAGCCGATTTGTACGCGATATCCGACAGCCTGATCAGGCGCCTGGATGCGGAAGTTCTCGGCAACGGTCAATGCCCGCCAGGTGAGCGGTTTGCCTTGCCGCCGGGGGTCGAGGTCGATGAACAGGGGAGCGAAGAGGGCTCGGCCGGTGGCCCATTGGCGCAAGACCAATCCCGCGCCGCCGGGCACCAGTTCGCCGCTGCGAGCATCTTCCCGCCATTCAGGCAAGGCCAGCGGCAACACGGCGGCTTGGCGCCGGCCGAAGGCCAGCCGCGTCTCCCGGGTCTCGGCTGCCGGATCGCACGATACGCCTTGGCTCAGCGGCCAGACCGCCGAATACCGCACCGCAGCGGGGCGGGAGAGGAGGACCGCATCGGCCGCCAGCACAAAGCCCTCTTTTTTAGCCAGCACGACATGCCGGGCAATCCGGATTCCCCGTCCAGCCCGGCCTTCGAGTTCCAGATACTCGACGCCGTCTTCTGATTGGCGGCACACCTCGTCCCAATGGCCGGGCGGCACTGCGGGAAGACCGTCCACTTCCAATTCGATGGACCAGGGGCCCGCACCGAAAACCCGGCGGCCGGCGCCCCA
>JBBIQF010000088.1:13786-24680 GCA_037442445.1 Planctomycetaceae bacterium | reverse complement strand
GCGCGGCGCGCCGCTAGCCGCAACGGCGCGGAACGCGCCAGCCAGGGGGAATAACGGCGGCGGTGGAACCGGATTGCGCTGGTGCATCTGCGGGGCGACACGGCGCCCAGCGCGCCTGGTTTGCCGTTGGCCGACTATCGGCGGAGCCGGGCCAGCCCGGAGACGGAAGCGGCTCTAAGGGATTTGGTGGCTAGCGCCCTGGTCAAGCAGGAATGGTTGTCCGAGTTGCGTCGGGAACGGGGCGACGCCGGGTGGTCCCTGCCCGATGCGCCAGGGAAAGACCACATCGTGGCGTGGGCCCGCCAGCGCTTGGGGTGGAGCAGCGAAACGCCGCCACGGATCCGCCGCCGGGCGCTGGAAGACCGCTGCGAGGGCTTGGGCGTGCTATTGATCTCGGTCGGCCGGTCGGCCGGGTCGCGGCGCCCGCTGCCGCCTGGCGAGATACGCGGTTTTTCGATCTTCGACAAATGGGCGCCGGTGATCTTCGTCAACGCCCACGATACCGACGAAGCCCGCGTATTTACGATCTGCCACGAACTAGCGCACCTGGCACGCGGCCAGAGTGCCGTTTCCGAGCCCGACCCGACCGCGGTAGTCTCCGCCGAGGAGCGCCTGTGCAACGAAGTGGCGGCGGAGTTGCTTATGCCCGAGAATGCCATGCGCGAGGCGCTGCGGGGCGTGCGGCGCGGCAACTTGGCCGAGACCATCCGCACTCTGGCGGCTTCGTTCCGTGTCAGCCCGCTTGCCATGGCCGTGCGCATGGCGCACCTGGCCAGAGACCTCAAGCCGGAACTCGATAGTCTGATCCGCTCGATGCGCCAGGCGCCCTTCCCGAGCCGTGGGGGCCAGCGCCGGGGTTGGGTTGACCCGTATCGGGCAGCGGTGCGTGCGAACGGCCATGTTCTCGTCCGCGAAGTCTTGGCGCAGCTCGAGGCGGGCGAAATGACTTACCGCCAAGCCAAGGACCTGCTCGGCGTTACCTACAAGGTGTTGGTAGGGCTGGAGGATCGCCTGGCTGGCCTGAAACCGCCCGCGGGGGGCACCAGGGGTGAGTGAATCGTCGCAGGCCGGGGCGGCGAGCGGGCAGGGGCCGTGGCTCCTCGATGCCGATGCGCTGATCACCGCTTGGCGCCATCACTATCCGCCCGATGTGTTCCCGCGGCTGTGGGAGGTATTGGGCCAAGCCATCCGGCCCGCCCACTTGACGCCAGAAAATGCCTGCGCAGAAAATACAGTAAGCGGGGTAACTACCGATATTGCATAGGGATTGCAGGGCGTTGGGCAGGGCTTTGCGGGAAAGCCGCGGCGGCGGGTGCGCTGCCTTGGACCGCGGGCCATGCCCCGCATGCCACAGGGTTTTAGCGCTTTACCACCCGAGGCCCGAACATGTCTCCCGCAGCCGAAAACGTCCTCCAGCGCCTGGACAACACGCGGCAGAAGTGGTGGCTGTTCACGCTGTTGAGCACGGCGGTGCTGGCCGCGGCCGTGTCTTTCGCCGTGCTGCTGGTCTTCACGCTCACCGACGCCTTGGTCAAGTTCTCGCAGACCTGGCTGGCGGTGCTGTTTGCCGTGTGGCTGGGCGTGACGGGGACGCTGGTGGCCATCGTGGTCCGCCGGCTGGTCCGCAACAACCGCTCGCTGGAGGCCACCGCTCGGCGGATCGAGGCCGAACTGCCCGAGCTGGGTAGCGATCTGATCAATCTCGTGCAGCTTTCGAAGGGCGAAAAGAACGGCGACGATGCCTTCTGCGAGGCGGCCATCCAGCAGGCGGCCGCCCGGGTGCGGGGCCTGCGGTTCGATGAGGCTGCGGCGCGCGAAACCCGCTGGAAACGCCTGCTTTACTGCATGCAGACCCCCCGCGACCTAGCCGAATCGCTGGCCCTCTTGGCCCTGGTCGTCCTCCTGGCGGTGGTCTGCTCGATGCTGGTGCCCAACTGGGGCTCGGCCGCCACCCGGCTGATGAAGCCCTGGGACTTCGTCCCCTCGGTCGGCAAGGTGAAAATCCAGGGCAGCCCCGGCAATACCGAGGTGCTCGTCGGCTCCAACGTGGAGATCACCGGCCGGGTCACCAATGCCGATGGCACTCCGTACCAGGGCGTTCTATACGTCCGGCCGCAAGGGGGCGAGGAATCGGCCGTGGAGCTTGTCCCGGACGAAAAATACGCCACCTGGCGAGCGACCCTACCTTCGGTCACCGAGCCGCTCCAGTACCGCCTGGAAATCGGCGATTCGCAAACCGAAATCTATTCCATCCAGGTGCGGCAGAAGCCCACGATCAAGCAGGTCGAGATCAGCTACACCTATCCCGGCTACACCCGCCTGCCGCCGCACCGCCTGACCAAGGCCGATGCCGATCTCGACGCCCCGCAGTGCACCGTGGCCGAACTGCGCATCGAGCCTTCGACCCCCATTGCCAGCGGCCATGTGGATCTCCAGGGGCAGCGCTACATCGGCCGGGTGGAGGACGGCGGCACACGGCTGGTGGTGGAGGTGCCCATGCTCAACGAGGGTACATTCACCATCCAGATGGCCAACACCGCCGGGCATACCGATCCCAACCCTCGGGTCAATCGGTTGCGCGTCACGCCCGACAAGCCGCCCGCGGTGGAGATCGTCAAACAGTCGCGGCAGGACACGGTGGCCCCGGGGGCCGGCATCCCGGTGCGCATCCGAGCCACCGACGATTATGGCCTGGGCCGCATCCGCCTGGAAATGAAAGTCAAGAAAGAGGGCGACCCGGAGGCCAATCAGGCGGCTCCGGGGCCCGATGCGGCCCCGATCGTCGAGGTCCGCACCTGGTCGGACCTGGGCGATCGCGAGGCCACGGTATCGCACCAGCTCGAATTGCCGGCCGACAAAGCACCGCCGGGTTCGGTGGTGATGCTCCGGGCGGTGGCCACGGACCAGCGGCAGTTCGACCGATTCGGCATGGATCTGAAGCCGCAGGAGTCAGCGACCCCTTGGGTGGCGGTCCGCGTGGTGGATCCGGACGCCAAGGCGCAAGCCGCCCTGGAGCAGGCCGAAAGCCTTCGCACGGCGATCTTCAAGATCCTCGAAAAGCAGATCCGCGCCCGCGTGGCGGCCAGCACCATCCTCCAGCGCCAGGCGGTGGCCGAGCGGGCCCGGCAGTCGGCCGAGGTCCGTGCCTCCCAGGTCGAGATTCAAAAGGCTGCGACCGCCGTGGTGCAGTCGGTTACCGATACCGATAGCGAGGACCGCCGGCAGATCAAGCGAGCGATGAATCGGCTGGCCTTCGGCGAGATGCTGGAAGCGGTGCGGATCTGCGACGAGCTGGGCCGGCAGACCCGCCCCGAGGGCTTCCAAGGCCCGGTGCCGCAGCTCCTTGCCGTACAGGACAAGATCATCGAAGAGCTGCGGAAGATCCTGGACGTAGCCCGCCAGGCGCAGACCGAAGCGCTGGCCGAAATGAAGAAACGCCCCGGCGGCGATCTGCCCGACGACACCCGCAAGAAGCTCGAAGATGCCCGCCGCAAGATGGAGGAGTTCCTCAAAGCCCAGAAGAAGATCATCGAGGCCTCGGAGAATCTGGCCAAGAAGCCGGTCGAGGATTTCAGCGAGGAGGAAGAGCAGTTGCTCAAGCAACTGGCGGCGGCCGAGGACGACTGGGCGCGGTTCATGAAGGAACTGGCTTCCGATCTCAGCAAGCTGCCCGAACAGGATTTCGCCAACAGCTCGGTGGCCAAGGAGCTGGTGGAGATCCAGACCGAGATCAAGATGGCCGAGGATGCCCTGCTCAAGAAGTCGGCCGATATCGCCGTGCCGCTGGAGCAGTTGGGCTACGAGATGGCGGAGGAACTCACCACCAACCTGGAGAAGTGGCTGCCCGACACGCCCGACCGGGAAAAATGGAGCCAGGAAGAAGCCCTGGCCGACGACAGCAAGGAGGCCCCCATGGCCGAGTTGCCCGGCGAGCTGGAGGACCTCATCGGCGACTTGATGGAGGACGAGGAGGACCTGTTCGACGAGATGGAGGATGTATCGTCCAGCGCGGCGGATTCGCTGGACAAGGGGGCGGGCTGGGACGTGGCCGATGGCCCCATTTCCAACATGAGTGCCAAAGGGGCCACGGGCAATCGGCTGCCCAACACCAATGAGATTGGGGGCCGGGCCGGCGAAGGCCGCCAGGGCAAGTCGAGCGGCGAGTTCGTCAGCGACGAGGCGGTGGGCAAGGGCGGGCGCCGCACGCCCAGCCGCCTCACCCCCGACCCCATCATGAAAGGCCAGATCAAAGACCACAGTAAAGAGCCGCCCGGCGGGGCCACCGGCGGAGGCAAGGAGAGCGGCCAGGGGGGCGAAGGGCTGGAAGGCCCGGCACCCAATGCCCCGGGACCGCGGGACCTGGCCCGCCTGGCCGGCAAACAAGCCGCGCTCCGCAACAAGGCCGAAGGCATCGACGCCCAGTTCCAGGTGCTGAACTTCCACCACCAGGACCTCAAGAAGCTGATCGAGCTGATGGCCCAGGTCGAGGCGGACCTGCGGGCCGGCAACTACCAAAATGCCTTGCGCCAGCGCAAGGTGCTGGCCGAACGGGCCAACAATGTCCGCGAGTATCTCCGCGGCGAGTTCCAGGTGCGCCAGGATGCCAGCGTGAACCTGCCCGCCGAAATCCAGAAGGAGATGCTGGGGGCCATGCACGACCCCTCGCCGCCGGGCTGGGAAGAGATGAACCGCCAGTATTTCGAGCGCCTGGCGACCTCGGGGGCTGCCGCTGCCCCGCCGGCTGCACCAGCAAGTGTACCGGCTGGGCCTGCCCGGCCGTGAGTCAAGCGTTGGTCCAGCGAGCCGCCGGCTCGGAGGCACATGGCGGCCGACGAGCCTCCGGCTTTATGCCGGCGGTAACCGGTGGCGGGTGTGATAGAATCTGCCGGGATAAACCCGGCGGCTCGTCTCAGAATGCAACCCGGCGGCCAGTATAATGCAAACCGGTTGCCGCCGAGCATCGCGTCCCTTTTTTGGCCCCCGGGGCGCCCGTCTTGTGGTAATCTTTTCCAGGGGCCGGTCCCGAGAGCCGATTGCCGTGGATCCGTACGTCCTGTTCAAGCAGTTGGGTCTTTCGTTGCTGCTGGGCTTGCTGGTGGGGCTTCAGCGCGAACATGTGGCCACCCGGCTGGCCGGCGTGCGGACCTTTCCGTTGATTACGATCTTGGGGACCGTGGCCGCCCTCTTGGGCCGCGAGTTCGGCGGGTGGGTGATCGCGGCCGGTTTCGTGGCGGTAGCGGCCAGCCTGCTCTGGTCCGACCGAGCCGCCAGCGCCCAGCCCGACTACGATCCCAACACCACCACCCGGGTGGCCGCTTTGCTGATGTACGGGGTGGGGGCCCTCTTGACGCTGGGGCCCCGCCAACTGGAAGCGGCCATCGCCATCGGCGGCGGCGTGGCCGTCCTGCTGCAATTCAAGCCCCAGCTCCACGGCTTCGTGCACCGGCTGGGCGAGACCGATGTGAAGGCCATCATGCAGTTCGTGCTGATCACCTGTATCGTGCTGCCGGTCTTGCCCGACGAGACGTACGGCCCGCTGGCCGTGTTCAATCCGTTCCGTACCTGGCTGCTGGTGGTGCTTATTGTCGGTATCAGCCTGGGCGGGTACATCGCTTACAAGTTCTTGGGGCAGGACGCCGGGATCGTGCTGGCGGGGGTGTTGGGCGGGGCGATTTCCAGCACGGCGACCACGGTCAGCTACTCGCGCCAGGCCCGCCAGGGCGGAAGCGAAGGGACGGCCCTGGCGGCCATCGTCATCATGATCGCCTCGGCCGTGGTCTTCGTGCGGGTGATCTTGCTGGTGGGCATCGTGGGGGGGCAGTTTTTGCCGGCCATCGCGCCTCCCTTGGCGGTACTGCTGGTCTTGAGCCTGGTGCCCGCCTTGGCGGCGTGGAACCAAGTGCGGCAGCACAAGGTGACGCTGCCGCAGCCGCAGAACCCCACGCAGCTCCGCCTGGCCGTGTTCTTCGCGGCGATGTACACCGTGGTGCTGTTGGCGCTGGCGGCCACCCGGCAGTACCTGGGCCAAAGAGGCCCGGAAGCGGCCTACGCGGTCGCCGCAGTGTCCGGTCTGACCGATATGGACGCCATCACGCTTTCGACGGTAGAGATGGCGGCCCGGGCTCCCACCACGGCCGAGCACGGCTGGCGGTTGCTGGTGGTCGCCGCCCTAGCCAATCTGATCTTCAAGGCGGGGGTGATCGGCGTGCTGGGGCACCCGCAGTTGTTGCGGAAAGTGGGGCCTTTGTTCGCCCTGCCGCTCGTGGGCGGGCTGGTACTGTTATGGCTATGGCCGGGGTAGCCGGCCCGGACGACCCCCGCGGGGCATGGGCGGTCCTTTGGGGGCGGCTGGCCGGTGGCCCAGACGGCCTGCGGGGGTCCACTGTCGCCCGACCGGCCGAGCGATATAATGGAGTACACCCTCTGCGGGGCGACGGGGCGTGCGGAAACCCGCGGGCATGGCCTGGGAGGGGCATATGCGATGAACCGAAGCGTCATCTCCCCGCCGGACGAGCCGGCCAGCCCCGAGGGGATCAAGGCCGGCGGCTGGTGGCACACGTCGGCCCAGCCGGATCGGCTGGTCTGCGACCTCTGCCCCCGGGGCTGTACCCTGGGCCCAGGGGACCGCGGCTTCTGTTTCGTGCGGCAGAACCTCGGCGGCCAGATCGTTTCCACCACCTACGGGCGAAGCACCGGGTTCTGCATCGACCCTATCGAGAAAAAACCGCTCAACCATTTCTATCCCGGCACGGCGGTATTGTCGTTCGGCACGGCGGGTTGCAACCTGGGGTGCAAGTTCTGCCAGAACTGGTCCATCTCCAAGTCCCGCGAAGTAGACCGCTGCGCCGAGGTGGCCATGCCGGAGGACATCGCCTACACGGCCCGGCACTGGGGTTGCCGCAGCGTGGCCTTCACCTACAACGACCCGATCGTCTGGGCGGAATACGCCATCGATACCGCCCGGGCGTGCCACGCGCTGGGCATCCAAACGGTGGCGGTGACCTCGGGCTACATCAACCCGGCCGCCCGCGAAGCGCTGTTCGGCGTCATGGACGCCGCCAACGTGGACCTCAAGGGGTTTACCGAAGACTTCTATTGGAAGCTCACCAGCGGGCATCTGGAGCCGGTGCTGGATACCATCCGCTGGCTGGTCCGCAACACCAATGTGTGGGTCGAGTTGACCAATCTGGTCATCCCGCGGGCCAACGATTCGCTGGACGATATCCGCCGGATGTGCGACTGGATTCTGGCGGAGCTGGGGCCGGATGTGCCCCTGCACTTCACCGCCTTCCATCCGGACTTTCGGCTGCGGGATCGGGGGCCCACGCCGCCGGAGACCCTTTTGGCGGCCCACGAGGTGGCCCGCCGTGCGGGACTGCATTACGTGTACACCGGCAACATCAGCGACCCGGAGCATCAGAGCACGTATTGTCCGGGATGCGGCCGGGTGGTGATCGAGCGGGACGGCTACTGGCTGGGGGAGTATGCGCTGGTGGGGGACCGCTGCCGGCACTGCGGCAGCCGGATTGCAGGCCGATTCGGCGACGGGCCGGGTGATTGGGGCGGCCGGCGCCAGCCGGTACGCATCCGGCGTGCCCCGCCGGCCGGACGCGAAAACACCGCCCACTGCTCCGAGCGCCCGCCGCCTTTGGAGTCGAAGGGAGGTTCGACCATGCGCGAGAAGACCTCGAATCCGGACAACCCGCCGCCTGCCAACCCGGCGGACAACAATGGGGGCCAGTTGCAACCGGCCGACGCCTCGCCCCCCCGCCCGCAGCTCACGCCGGCCGATGAAGAGCGCATCTTCCAGGCCGCCGGCCAGCGCGTGGCCGCCGCGGTGTGCGGCCAGCCCGCCGGCCCCCTCGAAGAAGCCCTGGGGCCGGCCGCGGCAGCCCAGTTGTTCGGCTCCTTTGTCAGCCTGAAGCGGGCGGGCCAGTTGCGGTCGTGCTGCGGCTACCTGGGCCCCGCCGTGCCCCTGGCCGAAGCCCTCGACCATGCCGCCCTGCGGGCCGCGCGCGAGGACCCCCGCTTTCCCCCCATCTCCCCCGCCGAACTCGAACATCTGGATATGGAGGTCTGGCTGTTGTGGGGCGCCAAAACCGTCCCCTATCGGGGCGAGGAGCGGATCAAGGCCATCGAAATCGGCAAACACGGGGTGCAGATTTCCCGGGGGCCTAACCGGGGGCTGCTTTTGCCCAGCGTGGCCGTCGAACACGGCTTGGATGCGGCCGGATTTTTGCGACAGGTTTGCCTCAAGGCGGGGCTGCCCCCCCATGCGTGGCGCGACGACGATACCACGCTGGTCACGTTCGAAGGGTACGCCATACGCGGCAAGTTAAAGTCGGCGCTTGGCGAGATGGCCGCACGCCTGCCGGAGGTGGCCCCCGGGGGGCCCAGCCGAAAAGAACTGGCCGACCTTCTGGCCTTTTGCCGCCGGAACGTGGTGGACCTGGCCCTGGGCTATACCCCCAGCTTTTACTTGCCCGGCGGCTTCGATGGCGGCGTGTGCGGGGCGGTGCTGAGCATGCGCCTGCCGCGCGTTACCGAGCCGCTGACTTACCACAAATTGCTGGTGCGGGGCGAATTGCCGCTTCAAGCCACTTTGTTCGAGCTGTGCGAGAACGCGGCCCGGCGGCTCCAGTCGGCCCGCCTGGATTCCGCCGCCATGGAGCGCATCTCGTGCGGGCTGAGCGTCTTTTGGGACCCGGCCCTGCATGGCACCCTGGCCGAGCCGGATCTGTCCGGCCTGGACTGCCAGCGGCGGGCGGTCTTGGTTTCCGACGGGCGGATCTGGGGTCTGGCCTACGATCCTTCCCGGTCGGCCGAGGAGCTTCTGGCGGCCGCCTCGGAGCGGGCCCGGCTTCGCGGCTCGCCCAACGCCCAGGTGGCCAGCTTATCGGTCGTCTCCACCGAGCCGCGCTTAGTGACCAGCAATGCCCCGCGGGCCCAACCCGGCCCTACGGTCCGCCCCCCTGCCGTGGCGGGGCAATACTATCCGCTGGAGCCGCATGCGGTCGAAGGGTTGCTGGCCGAAATGATCCCCTCCACGCGGCAGCCGGAACCTTGGGCCGGCGCGATGGTACCCCATGCGGGGTGGAAGTACTCGGGCCACTTGGCCGCGGCCACCCTGGCACGTGTCCAGATTCCTTCGCGGGCGATCGTGGTGTGTCCGAAGCACACCCGGGGGGGTGCGGACTGGGCGGTAGCCCCCCACCATGTGTGGGCGCTCCCCGGCCGAAATGTCGAATCCGACCCCGAGCTGGCCCGGATGCTGGCCGAGCGGGTGACCGACTTGGCCCTGGATGCGGAATCGCACCGCCGGGAGCACGCCATCGAGGTGTTATTGCCCATCATGGCCCGGCTTTCGCCGCAGACTAAGGTGGTCGGCATCATCATTCGCGAGGCGTCGCTCGAGCAGTTGCGGCGGTTTGCCGACCAGATGGCCGGCGTCTTGGGCGAATTGCCCGAGTTGCCACTTTTGGTGATCTCGACCGATATGAACCACTACGCCGACGACCAGTGGACCCGCAAGGTCGATCGGCTGGCACTGGACGCGATTGAAACCCTCGACCCGGCAAAGCTTTACGAAACGGTACGGGACAACGGCATCTCGATGTGCGGGGTGTTGCCCGCCGTGCTGGTCATGGAAACGTTGCGGCGATTGGGCCGGCTCAATCGGTGCGAGCTGGTCGGATACGCCACCAGTGGGGATGTTACCGGCGACCGCAAGCACGTGGTGGGGTATGCGGGGATGCTGTTCGGCTAACTCCCCGCGCGTAAAAAACGCTGGTTTTTTCAATTCGACTTGACGTAAATCAATGCCCGCTGGTGGTCCGGCGGGCATAATTGTGCGCAGAAGGTACAGGCCCCGGGGCCGTGCACACCCGCGACGGGCCCGGGGTTCGCTGGACGGTAGCGATTCGGTCAAGATCCGTGGCTGCCATGCATCGCCCTACCGGAAACACGGGACCCCGCATTGCCCGCGAGCGGCGGACGGTGCGGGCGATGATCGAGATTTATTGCCAGGGACATCATGGCCGGCAGCCTTCGCTGTGCCCGCAGTGCCAGGAGCTATGGGAATACGCCAGCCGGCGCCTGGCCCTGTGCCGGTTCGGCGAGGACAAGCCCACCTGCGCCAAGTGCCCCATCCATTGCTACAAGCCGGCCATGCGCGAACAGATCAAGGCGGTGATGCGGTATGCGGGCCCTCGGATGCTTTGGCGCCACCCGGTGCTGGCCCTTTTGCATAGCTGGGATGGATGGCGCAGCCGCCGCAAGGAAAACCGCTCTTGACCGTTGCGGAACCACCGCGGGGCTATCCTTGGATTGCCGTTGGGAGTAGACGATGATGACCACCGTTCGCCGCAAGATGATCGAGATCGACGAGTCGAAGTGCGACGGTTGCGGCCAGTGTGTTACCGCTTGCGCCGAGGGTGCGATTGCCATTCGCGATGGCAAGGCCCGGTTGGTCTCGGAGGTGTATTGCGATGGTCTGGGGGCCTGTGTGGGGCATTGCCCCCAGGGGGCGCTGCGTGTGATCGAGCGCGAGGCGGCGCCCTTTGACGAGGAGGCGGTGCGCGAGCATCTTCGGCGGCAGCGAGCGCCGGTGGCCGCGGCGCCGGGCGCCGGGGCTGGCCCGGGCAGCCGGCTTGCGGTGTTTTCGTCGGCCCTGGCCGGCGGGCCGCGGGGGCCGCAGGCCGGGGCGGTCGCTTCTGGCGAGGTGCCGGCCGAGGAGGGGGAACCTTCGGCCCTGGGGCACTGGCCGGTGCAATTGCGCCTGGTGCCGCCGGCTGCCCCGTTCTTGCGCGGCGCGGAGGTGCTGCTGGTGGCCGACTGCGTGCCCTTCGCCCTGGCCGACTTCCACCGCCGCTTTTTGTGCGGCCGGCCGGTGCTC
>JBBIQF010000088.1:9699-13776 GCA_037442445.1 Planctomycetaceae bacterium | reverse complement strand
CGAGGATTTCCTCCGGGGACGGAGTGTCGTGGTGGCCTGCCCCAAGCTGGATGATACGCGGGGATACGCCGAGAAGCTGGCGGCGATGATCGCCCAATCGGGCTTGCGGAGCATGACGGTGGTGCACATGGAGGTGCCGTGCTGCACCGGATTGATGCGCCTGGCCGAGGCGGCGCGGGAGCTTGCCGGCCGGGCCCTGCCGCTGGGCGAGGCGACGATTTCGATCCGCGGCCAGGTCCGCGGCGTGCGTTCGGCTGTCTGAGGGGGGGCGGCGCGATATAATCTCGGGGAGCTTCGCCTACGCTTCCCTTCAAGCCGCAACCCGCCTGATGAGCACGGTTCCGCTGTCGCGCGACGAGATCTGCGAGCGCTTTCTGGACCAGTTGCCCTTCGCCCTGTATCCGTTCCAGGAAGAGGCCCTCCTGGCGTGGTTCTCGTCCGACGAGGGGGTGATGATCTGCGCGCCGACCGGCATGGGCAAGACGGTCATTGCCGAGGCGGCGATGTTCGAGGCCCTGGTCAACGGCACCACCGCGTACTATACCACGCCGCTGATCGCCCTGACCGAGCAGAAGTTCCGCGAGCTCCAGGCGCTGGCGGTCAAGTGGGGATTCTTCCCGGACGACGTGGGGCTGGTGACCGGCAACCGGCGTGAAAACCCCAATGCCCGCGTCCTGGTGGTGGTGGCCGAGATCCTGTTCAACCGCCTCCTGCACCGCGAGGCCTTCGATTTCAGCCGCACCAGCGCGGTGGTGATGGACGAGTTCCACAGCTTCAACGACCCGGAGCGCGGGGTGGTGTGGGAGCTGACGCTGGGGCTCTTGCCGCGGCATGTGCGGCTGCTGTTGCTATCGGCCACGGTGGGCAATGCCTTGGATTTCCTGCGGTGGTTGCGGCTGGCCCATGGGCGCAAGCTGGAACTGGTCCAAGGGCACGAGCGCAAAGTGCCGCTGGTCTTCCAGTGGGTGCCCGACAAGCTGCTCAACGAGCAGATCCAATGGATGGCCGAAGGCCCGCCCGACGAGCGCCCCCTGCCGGCTTTGATCTTTTGCTTCAACCGCGAGGAATGCTGGACCGTGGCCGAGCAGCTCAAAGGCCGCGGCCTGTTGACCGAAGGGCAGCAGGCCCGGCTGGTCCAGGAACTCAAGGAGCACGACCTGAGCCAGGGGGCCGGCCCCAAGCTCAAGCAGCTCTTGCTCCGCGGCGTGGGGGTACACCATGCGGGCGTGCTGCCCAAGTACCGCCGCCTGGTCGAGGACCTGTTCCAGCGCAAGCTGCTCTCGGTGGCCACCTGTACGGAAACGCTTTCGGCGGGCATCAACCTGCCGGCCCGCTCGGTGGTGCTGCCCAGCCTGGTCAAAGGCCCCCCGGGCAAGAAGAAACTGCTGGACCCCAGCACCGCGCACCAGATTTTCGGCCGGGCAGGCCGGCCGCAGTACGATACCCGCGGCTATGTGTTCGTACTGGCGCATGAGGACGACGTCAAGATCGCCCGCTGGAAGGAAAAGTACGACCAGATCCCCGAGGACACCAAGGACCCGGCCCTGTTGAAGGCCAAGAAGGCCCTCAAGAAGAAGATGCCGCACCGCCGCGAGACGGAAACCTACTGGACCGAGGCGCAGTTCGAGAAGCTGCGGTCGGCGCGGCCGGCCAATCTCGCCAGCCGCGGCGCGCTGCCCTGGCGCCTGCTGGCCTACATGATCGACGCCTCGCCGGAGGTCGAGTCCATGCGCCAGCTCGTGGCCAAGCGCCTGATGGATTCGGCCCGGCTGGAGGCGGGCCAGCGCGAGCTGGACCGGATGCTGATGGTGCTCTGGCGGGCGGGATACGTGACGCTGGAGCCGGAGCCGCCCAAAGACCCGCCCTCCACGGTGCCGCCTGCGGAACCCAAAGCCGCGGCGCTGCCCGCGCGGTTCGACACACCGCCCCCGGAGCCGCCCAAACCGCCACCCTATCGGCCGCAATTCGTCTGGCCCACCGAGCAGTTGCCCAAGCTGCTGGTCTTCCGCAGCGTCAACCCGCTGTACGGCGTGTTTCTGGTCAATCAATTGGGCATTGCCGACCGCGCCGAGCGGCTCCAGGCCATGGAAAGCGTGCTGGAGCTGCCGCGATCGATCGGGCATTTTGTCCGCGTGCCCAAGCCCGACCGCCTGCCCCCCGGCCCCCTGGCCACCCTGCGCCTGGACGAGGCGCTGTTGCGCCATGGCCTGGCCACGGTGGATCAACTGGTGCCCCGCGCGGAGGAGGAAGACACGGATCGCCGCCGCAGTTCGTTCGAGGAAGAGCCGCCGCGGCTGTTGACCCTGGCGGAGAAGCTGCGGCTGTTGTTCGACTTCGACTTCCCCGGGGTGGACGACTTGAAGACCTTTCCGGTGTGGGCGGCCGGCGAGGTGCTGGAGTTCCAGGGCGATTTCAACAAGTATGTTACCGCCAAGGGGCTCCAGAAGCAGGAAGGGATCATCTTCCGCCACCTGTTGCGGCTGATCCTGCTTGTGGCGGAGTTCAAGCAGCTTTGCCCGCCCGATTCCACGCCCGAGGAGTGGGAAGGCGAACTGGAAGACATTTCGGCCCGGCTGACCGCGTGCTGCCGCAAGGTGGACCCCACCAGTACCGAGCAAACGCTCGCCCGGGCCGAGGACGCTGCGGCCGAACCGGCCTGGTGAGATGCAAGCCCGGGTGCCGGGTTCCGGCTCCCTCGGGCCCGGGTAGGCCGCCTACCATTCCAACGCCAGGGCCGCGGTGGTTATCCCCGCGCCCACGGAGCAGAGGATCAGCCGATCGCCCCGCTGTAGCCCCGGGGCCATTTCGGCCAGCGCCAGCGGAATGCTGGCGCTGGAGGTGTTGCCCAGCCGGTCCATGTTGAGGAAGAAGCGGTCGAAAGGGATGCCGCAGCGCCTGGCGACGGCTTTAAGAATCCGGCCGTTAGCCTGGTGCGGAACCACCCAGCGGGTCTCGTGGGGCTGCCAGCCTGCGCGGGCCAGCGTCTGCCGGATGATGTGGGCGAAGTTCTCGGTGGCCACGCGGAACAGGGCAGCGCCGTCGATGCGGATCCAGGGGTCGATGCTGGGATCGCCGTCGGGCAGCCGGTATCCCGGGGTAGCGCGGCGGGCCAGGTGCAGGCCGCGGCTGTCCGCCCCCAGCAAAGCAGGCCCCAGGCGGTGGCCTTCGCGTCCTCCGCAGAGGATGGCCGCCCCGGCCCCATCGCCAAACAGGAATCGCGCGCTGCGGTCCGAAGCATCGACCAGCCGCGATTGCAGCTCCACTCCCACCACCAGCACGTTGCCGCCGGTGCCCGCCAGAATCAGGCCCTGGGCCACCGCCACGGCGTAGAGCCACCCGGAACACGCCGCGTTGAGGTCAAAGGCGGGCACGCCCACGAGCCCCAGGCGGTCTTGCAGCACGCATGCCGTAGCCGGCATGGCGAAATCCGGGGTGGTGGTGGCCACCACGATCGCATCCAGTTCCCGCAGGGGGATGCCGGCGTAGCGAATGGCCTCCAGCGAGGCTGCGTAGGCCATGTCCGAAGGCTTTTCGGTTTCTGCGGCCCAGTGGCGCTGGCGGATGCCGGTGACCTGGTAAACGTAGTCTTCGGCCAACTGCGGGAAGTCGCGGACCAATTCGGCGTTGGTCACCACACGCGGCGGCAGATAGCCGCCGATGCCCCGCAGCACCACGCCGGTGGCTTGCAGCCCGGGCGTTGCCTCCTCGGCGGGCCGCTGGGCGGCAGGCGCGGCGAGCGCGGCCGGGGGCACCCATTCCTTCATGGCCGGATCGCTGGTCTCGATCTCCATGACCGGTTCGGTGTAGGCCACGGTTTCGCTTTCCAGGCGATAGCGGCGGATGACCCGGCCCTGGCAGGGCGCATGGAAATCGAAGACCGATTTGGCGCTGTCGATCTGGGCCAGGACGTCGCCCGGCTGGAACTCGTCACCCTCGGCCACGAACCACTCGATGATGGTGGCTTCGGCCTCGGCAGCACCCTGGGCGGGCAGATACAAAGGAAGGCGGAAGCGCTGGTCGGCCATTTACGCGGCCCCTCCGTCGATCAATTGGACCAGGGCCGCGGCGATCCCTTCG
>JBBIQF010000088.1:0-9642 GCA_037442445.1 Planctomycetaceae bacterium | reverse complement strand
GATGAGCTGCGGGGCGGCTTTCAAGAACGGGAAGCAACTCCGGACCAGTCGCGCGATGACCGCCTCGCCCAGCCCCTGGAGGGCCCCGCATTCCTGGACCACCAGCAGGCGGCCGGTCTTCTCGACCGAGGCGGCGATCGGGCCCAGCTCCAGCGGCTGGAGCACGAAGGGATTCCACACCTCGGCCGATCGGCCGCACCGCTCGACCGCCGCCAGGGCTTCGAACACCATGGCTCCGAAGGCCACCACCGTCGCCTCGGTGCCCGGGCGGTAACATCGCGGGCGCCACACGGCCGGCAGGTCGCCGTCGAAATCGATCGGGCCGCTCCGCGTCCAGTACAGCAACTTATGCTCGAAGACCAGGCAGGGGTTGCGGTCGTAGAAGCCGGCCACCAGCGCCTCGAAGGTCTCTTGGGGCGTTGCCGGGTACAGGAGCTTCAATCCGGGAAACCGCGACCAGAGCCCTTCATACTCGCCCGAATGGAAGGCCCCCATGGTCAGCCCGCCGCCGCAGGGCAGGCGTACCAGCAAGGGCGCCTCGCGGCCCGAGCGGAAATACCATGTCCCCGCGTTGAGGCCCAATTGGGTTACGGCCTCGGTGGAAAAATCGGCGAATTGGAACTCGACGATCGGCTCGGCGCCCACCTGCGACGCGCCCAGGCAGAAGCCCACAATGGCCGACTCGCACAGCGGCATATCCATCACGCGCGATGGGCCGTAGCGCTCAAACAGCCCTTTGCACGTCTTGAAGGCCGATCCATAGGGGCCCACATCCAGGCCGGCCAGCAGGGCCCGGGGATTGTGCGAAAACAGATAGTCCAGGGCCCACTGGACCGCTTCGCCGTTCTTGGCTTTCGGGGCGTGGAATGCGGGGACCCTGCGCCGGCCGGAGGAACCGAAAACCCGGAAGCCGGAAGGTGGCGGCAGGGGCCGGGCGGCAGGCAGGGCGGCGGCCAATGCTTCGCGGAGTTCGCTGTCGGCCTCGGCCTCGAGGTCTTCGATCGCCGATTCGCTCAGCCCGTATACCTCGGCCAGCTTCCGCCGCGTGGCCGGCAGCGGGTCCTGTTTGCGCCATTGTTCCTGGCGCTCGGCCGGCACGTAACTCCCCTTGTCGTAGGCGGCATGGCCGTGCAACCGCAGCGTCATGCACTCCAACAGCCGCGGCAGGCGGTCGCGGCGCATGGCCGCAAGCGCCTCGTACACCGCCTCGTACACCGCCCACACGTCCAGCCCGTCGATGGTCCGCCCCTGGAGGCCGTAGGCGGCGGCCCGGTCCGAAAGCCGTTGGCCCCGGTACTGCCGGGCCGTGGGCGTGGAAAAGGCATAGTGGTTGTTCTGGATGACAAACAACACGGGCACTTCCAGCACCGCGGCCAGGTTCAGCGACTCGTGAAAATCGCCGGTGCTGGAGCCGCCGTCGCCAATGACCGCCAGGCCGAAAACCTCTTCCCCGTGGTTCCGCGCTGCCCAGGTGGCGCCGACCACCGTGCTGAGCATCTGCCCCAGATGGCTGATCATGGGGAATCGCCGCTGGCCAGCGTCGCCGTGGTGGACGTTGCCCTCGCGGCCCCGGGTAGGGCTCTCGGCATTGGCCAGATACTGGCACAACAACTGCTGCGGCGTGGAACCGAACAGCAGATGGCTGGCCAGGTCGCGGTGCAGGAACGAGACCACGTCCTTGCCCGGCCGCAGCGGCAACGCCATTCCCACTGCCGTGGCCTCGTTGCCGATGCCGGCGGTCACGGTGCCTTTGATGTAGCCTTTCTGGTACAGCTCCAGAATCCGTTCCTCGAGCCGGCGTGCCAAGTACATGAACAGGTAGCCCACCCGGTAGAGTTCCTCGGGCGAAAGCTTTTCGGGGAAGCGGGCGACCCTCAATGCACCCGGCCGCGGGCTGGGAGGCTGGTCCGAGACCAAGACAGCCGGCAATTGCGCAGGCCAATCGCCGCCGTTGGCAATCCAGGCGTGCCCTTCGGCCATGGGGGCCAAACCTTTCGCGTGATCGAAAAGGAATAGAAAGCGGCGATTGTAGCGTCACGGCAATCCCGTGTCACCGCCAAAAGACGCATAAGATGGGCATTGCGGGCAATATGCGGCGTTCGCAGCGTCGGCGTAAGCCCGGCACCCGATGCCTGTGACTTGCCCCGAGAGGCCGCATGCCGACACCCCGCGCCCCGCAAGCCTTACGGCTTTGATCCCAGGCGAGAAAGAATCACTCCGGCGGCGGCCGTGCCGCTCCGCACCGCGCTTTCCATGGTGCTGGGCCAACCCGTGGCGGTCCAATCGCCCGCCAGAATCAGATTGGGTACGGCGGTCTGCTGCGCTGGCCGGAGCTGTTCAACTCCCGGATGCAGGGCGAACACGGCTTTGGGTTCGGTGACGATGCGGCTCCGCAGCAACCGGGCGCCGTTGGCCGCGGGGAATGCCCGGCGCAACTCGTCGCACACCTGTTCGGCCAGCAGGCTGTGGCAAAGGCCCCGCAGGCCGTGCGATGCACTGATGACCACCTGGCAGTAATGTCGGTCTGGCGGCCGTGCAGGCGGCCGGAAGAGCCATTGGCTGGTCCGGCCGACCAATGCCGCCTGGGCCAAAGAGGTAATCGGGCGATCGAACCACAAGTGCACCGCCGTTATGGGTGCGGCGGGGAGCCGGGCGGCTGCTTCGAGCTGCGGGAGCATGGCCCGCAGCCCTCCGGCCAATAGGCGCGGGGCCTGCCACCAGGGCACGGCCAGCACCACGAAGTCGAACGGGCAGCGGATGCCGCCGGCCAGGACGAGGCCAGAGGCTCGCCCCTGGGACCCTTCGATGGCCACAACCCGGCTGGCCCGCCGGATGGCCACCCCCTTTTCCGCTAGCCATCGCCCAAGGTGGCGATCGAACAGTTCGGCCAGCGGCTGGGTAGGGACGCAGAGTTCGTGGGCCCAGCGCGAGCCTAGCAGTCCATGCCGGCACACGAAAGCCCCTGCATGAGCCGCAACGCGATCCAGCGTCTCGCCCAGCGCACTGGTAAGCAGCGGAGTCCAGAAGCACTCGATCGCTCGGAGGGGTTCGCCCTGCTGGGCCAGCCATGCGGCGGCGGTCTGGGGGGAACACTTGAGGCTTTCGGCCTGCTGGGCCCACCGCCATACGGTGCGGGCAATGTGCCACCGCTCGGCCAAAGGCACAAGCCTCAGTCGCAACAGGCCGGCCAGCAAGTGGAACGGTGCGGGCAGCCAAGGCACGGCGGCCAGGATGTGGGCCTGGCCGTCGGGCCCGATAAAAGGGATGCGCCGATAGCGCCGCCATCCGCCGGCCAGGCCGGTACGGCGGATCAGATCGGCCAAAGCGGTGCAAGCCCCCAGCGCCACGTGCTGGCCAAAGTCCACCGCCCGGCCGGAAGGGGAATCGTCAAACGACGATGCCCGGCCGCCCAGCCGGCGCCGGGCTTCGAAGAGTTCCACTTGGAGGCCGCGGCCTGCCAGGGCAACTGCGGCCGAAAGGCCCGCCAGCCCGCCCCCCACGATGGCTATCCGCGGCAGATCGCTGTTGTCCGGCACCGTGCTCATGGCAGTGCCGATTTCCGCGGGGCAAGCAGGGTCCAGCGGGCCACCAGGGCCAGTTTCCGCCATCGGCCAAGGCGGATGCGCCGCACCAGCAGTTCCTGCCGCCGGCGCAACACCTCCTCGAGCAGGCAGCGATAGACGCTGAACATCAGGCCGAAAACCCGCTGGCCGTCCCGATCCAACAGGTCGAACAGCCCCGCGCCTTGTGAATAGGCCGCTCGGGCCCGCTCGCCCAGCCGCTCCACCACGCGGTCCAGCCCCGCGTTGTGTTCCCGGCGCCGCAGGGCTTCGACCGAATAGCCGCAGGCGGCCAGGTCCGCCCGGGGCAGATAAACGCGTCCCCGGGCCGCATCCTCCCCCACATCGCGCAGAATCTTGGTGATTTGAAAGGCGATGCCGCAGTGGTCGGCCAGCGGCAGGGCCTCTTCGCGGTGTACCCCCCAGATGCACAGGCACGCCCGGCCGACCGCCGAGGCGACCAGCCGGCAATACTCGGCCAGTTCCTCGAAGGTGTCGAACCCCTGGTGCTCGAGGTCCATCGCCACCCCCTCGAGCACGGCCCACAGATAGGCTGGCGGAATGGCAAACCGCTGCACGGTATCGGCCAGGGCGGGCAGCGGCGATTCGCCGGGCACCGCCTGGGTGGGATGCGCCTCGGTGCTTGGTTGCTGGGACACCGGGGCGGGGCTTCCGGTGGGCAGGCCCGGTGCAGCGTCGGCAGCTATTGCGTAGGGCGATCCGCCCGGTGGCCCCAGCGCCTTGGACACGGCCTGCCGCCACTGGTGCAACCGGGCCTGGCGCAATGGCAGAGGCTGGGGGCTATCGGCCAGGTCGTCGGTATGGCGCAGGAAGGCGTAAACCGCTTCCATGGCCCGGCGCTTGGCCGGCGGCAAAAGCAGCATGGCGGGGTAAAAACTCGACCCCGAGCCCCGGGCCACGCGGCGGCAAAACGCATAACTGGCTTGCAGATCGTCGAAGCCGGGCGTCATCGGACCACCCGGCATGAGCCCGCCGCGGCAGGACCCCAAGTGCCCAGCGTCCCGCGGCGCCAGTGCCACCAGCACCAGGCGGCCAGGCGGAGCTTTTCCCAACGCGAGAGCACGGGCCGGCGATTCCATACGTCGTACTCGACCCGGCGGATGGCCTCCAGAATGGCCAGCCCGCCGTAAATGAACAGGGCGGTATCCAGTTGCAGCCGTCCCGGCATCTGCGGGATCAGCGGCAGCCCGCGGCGGAGCCATCCTTCGGCCTCGGCGGTCTCGGCCGCCATCAGCCGGCGGAACGCTTCATTGTATTCCCGGCGGGCAAACATCGCCTCGTCGTAGCCGAACTGCCGGCATTGCATTTGCGGCAGGTACACCCGGCCTCGCTCCCAATCCAGTGCCACGTCCTGGCAGAAGTTCGCCAGTTGCAGCCCGGTGCATACCGCGTCCGAAAGAAGCATAAGCTCCGGCTGGGCGCAGCCGGCCAGGTGCAGCACCAGCCGGCCTACCGGGTTGGCCGAGTAGCGGCAGTACTCCAGCACCTGCTCGAAGGTCTCGTAGCGCCGCACCCGCTGGTCCTGCCGAAAGGCCACCAGCAGATCGACGAACGGGTCCGGCGGGATGTGGAAACGCTGGATCGTCTCCGCCAGGGCCACGAACACGGGATGGCTGGCCCGGCCACGGTAACATTGCCGCAATTCGTGTTCCCACCAATCCAATAGCGCCAGGCTGCGGGCCGGGTCGCCGGTTTCGTCGGCCAGGTCGTCGGCCCAGCGGCAATAGGCGTAGAGGTTGTAGACGTGCTGGCGCAACCCCCGGGGAACCAGCAGGCTGGCCACGGTGAAGTTCTCGTAGTGCCGGCGGGCCAGGTTCCGGCAGTACCGCCGCGCCTGGCGCCGCGAAACCGCTTTGGGCGGGGTAGCCGCCGGCCCGTACAATTCCAAGTCGGCCAAGAACCTTGCGCTGGGCATGAAGGCAACGCGGCGGTGGCTGGAAAGACGGCGGGCACGCCGGCCAGGATGCCAAGGGCCGAGCCCCTGCGGCCCCCACCGTGCCGGCGGCGGCTGTGCTACCCTTTCATTATGCATCCTCCACAAACCCGAGCAAACCATGCGAATCCTCTTGGCTAGCCCCCGAGGTTTTTGCGCCGGCGTGAACATGGCCATCGACGCCCTGGAGCTGGCCCTTGCGCGCTATGGCCCGCCGGTCTTCGTGTACCACGAAATCGTCCACAACAAGTGGGTGGTGGAGCGGTTCCGCCGCGTGGGGGCTGTGTTCGTCAATAGCGTCGACGAGGTGCCCGAAGGCGCCTTGCTGTTCTATTCCGCCCACGGCGTGTCGCCCGAAGTCCGGGCGCAGGCCGCCCAGCGCCGCCTGCGAACCGTCGATGCCACCTGCCCCCTGGTCACCAAGGTCCACCGCGAGGCGATCCGTTTCGCCCGCCACGGATACACGATCATCCTGATCGGCCATGCGGGCCACGATGAGGTGCTGGGGACCATGGGCGAAGCCCCCGAGGCCATCGTGCTGGTCGAGACCGAGGAGGACGTCGAGCGGCTGGTCGTGCCCGACCCCTCGCGGGTGGCCTATTTGACGCAGACGACCCTTTCGGTCGACGAGGCCTCGCGGATTGTCGATCGGCTGCGGCAGCGGTTTCCCGCCATCGTGGGGCCGCCGCGCGACGATATCTGCTATGCCACGCAGAACCGCCAGACTGCCGTCCGCGAGCTGGCCCGGCAGGCCGATATCGTCGTGGTCGTGGGCAGCCAGAACAGTTCCAACAGCCGGCGACTGGCTGAAATCGCCCGTTCGTGCGGGGTGCCGGCCTGGCTGATCGACGGCGCCTCGCAACTCCGGCCCGAGTGGTTCCGCCCAAGCGATACCGTGGTCATCACCGCCGGGGCCAGCGCCCCGGAATCGCTGGTGGCCGAATGCGTCCAATGGCTCAAAGACCGGTTCGGCGCAACGGTAGAGCCGGCCGTGGTCCGCAGCGAAAACGTCCATTTCCCCCTGCCCCGCGAACTGCGCCCATGACTTCCCTGGCGGGCGGTTCGGCGTGCATGCGCCGGGCCTTTGGTCACGGATGCCTGGTCCTTGCCGGCTGGCGGCACGTCCACGCGTTCGGCAGGGGGCTCAAATCTCCCAGCCTTTGCGATACTGGCGCTGGACCAGGGCATTGAGTTCGGGGTGGCTGGTTACCTTCATGGCGGCGGCATCCCAGGTGATCTTTTGGTGCAGGCCGGCCCGCTCCGCCAACAGGCCCACCAGGATCATCTCGGTCAGTCGGGCTCCATACTCGAAGTCCGAGCAGGCTTTGGTCCCCTCCTTGAATGCCCGGAGGAAATCGGCCTGATGGGTCCCTCTGAGCCGGGGCAGTTTCCGCGGCGGCACGGGGAACTTGCGATGCTTTTCCTCGGGCACGATCCGCGGGCTGTCGCAGTAGTTGCCGCTGTACATGATCCCCTTGTCGCCGATGTAAATCGTGCCCCCATCGCCGAACTTGCGGTTGTACTTCTTCTCGAGCTCCAGGACGATGGGCGGCCGGTTTTGCGACAGTTCCAGCGACTCGCCCAGTTCTTTCTTGGGATTGGCCGTCTTGGCCGCCCGATACCCGTCGTACCAGTACAGCGTTAGCGGCGGCAGGTTGCCGCGGGCGGGGAAGTCCCAGCGCACCACATTGACCAGCGGGAATCGCTCCTGGCTGCCGCCGACCTGCTCGATGGCCTCGGCGCTGGTGGGCTGGGCGAGGTCCAGGGCCCAGAAGGCCCCATCGAGGTTGTGGCACCCCCAGTCGCCCAGCGACCCATCGCCAAACTCCCACCAACTCCGCCACAAGGCCGGGTGCAACTCGTCGTGGTAGTCGCGGTACTGGGCCGGCCCGATCCATTCGTCCCAATGCAGGCCCTTGGGCACCGGTTTGGTAGGCAAACGCCCGCCGGTGCCGCCCCGCCCGGTGGGCGCCCAGGCATGCACCTCGGTCACGTTGCCGATGGCCCCGGCCCAAAGGTACTCGCACAGCCGGCGGATGCCCTCGCGGCTATGCCCCTGGTTGCCCAGTTGGGTGGTGACGTTGTACTTCTTGGCTGCCTCGGCTAACACCCGGCATTCGTGAATCGAGTGCGCCAGCGGCTTCTCGCAGTACACCCCCTTGCCCAGGCGCATGGCGATCATCGAGGCGGTGGCGTGGTGATGGTCGGGCGTGCACACGAAGACCACGTCGATCTGCTTGTGCAACTTGTCGAACATCTGCCGGTAGTCGAAGAACCGGGGGATGGCCTCGAAGTTGATTTCGGGGTACTCGGCCAGGATCTTGGCGGTCTTGGCGAATTGCCGCTCGTCGACGTCGGCAAAGGCCACCAACCGCTCGCCCAACCGCGCGACCTCGTTGACGCTGATACCCCCTTGATTGGCCGCCCCAATGACCGCCACCTGCACCTTGGCATTGGGCGACGGGCCACCCAGCACGTAGGGAACCCCCAAAGGCCGGGCCGCCATCGCGGCGACCACACCGGTCTTCAACAACGTGCGACGGGAAAGACGCTTGCTCATGGCGGCACTCTCACCGAAGGCAGGGCAATGCAAACGAAGGCAGGGCAATGCAAATGCAACGAACCGCTCCCGGGCGCCCCGAGCGGCCCGGCCGGTAGCCCTCTGCATCTTGTCTCACCCCCCGATTGCCGTCAAGGCCCGCGAGGCCGGGGCGCTGCGTTGGACGCCGGTGCCGGCACTTGGAGCGGTTTTTGGCCCCCATAGCCGGCGAACGTTGGAGACGCTGTCACCAGAGGCCCGTTTACGGGCCTTGCCGACGGGCGGCCCATAGGCCCGGCCTTCAGGCCGGGTTCGGCGGCAAGAATGGTTATTCCCTCATTGCCTTGTCCGAGCCCCCTTCAGGAGGCTTTTCTGCCCCGTCGCCATCGAAGGTCAGCACCGCAAGCCAAGATACTTTTTGGGATCGGCTGCTTATTCGAACCGGAGGTAGCCGAAGCCTTCGGGCAGCACGGCCGCCGAGGCAGGCACGGTCCACGATTGGAATCCAACGCCGGGGATGGTCCGCTGGATGCCCACTGCCCAGGCATCGCCCGGCTTAGGCACTTTGCCGAACTGGTCCAGCGGGATGGCGGCCTCCGCGGTCCAGGCGCCTTCGTCGCGCCCGCCGGCCACGTACCACATCGGGTCCCACCGCCGATCGCCGCAGCAATCCTCCGAGGTCCACGCCCGGCTGTCGATGGCCAGCCGAAACCAACTGGCCAGGTCGCGGTCCACATCGACCACCAGTTCCACGCGGTCATAGGCCGAAAGGTCGGCATCCCGCGGCCGGGGCCCGGAAGGTTTTTCCGTGGGGGATGGGTCGGCCCTGTGGGCGCGGATGGCCCAGTACAAGAACCGGCCGTCGGCAGCCAAGAGCACCGTGGCGGGCCACGTGGCGTCGTCGCCCAAAGGGCTGCGAAGCGCTGCCGCCTGCGCCGATTGCCACACGGCGTCGTCCAGCCGGCCATCCAACCGGGGCGGGCTCGGTGCCGCCACGCACCGAAGGACGGGCCTGGGGGGCCAGCCGCGGCCGTCGGCCAGCCACCGCTCGCTTTGGGCCCACGCCCACCATAGGTCCCGGTTTGTGCGGTGGCGAAGGGGTTCCAACGCCCGATCGGCCAGGTCCCCCTGGCGAAGCTGGCGCTGGACCGAAGCCAGCCGAAGCACCACCCGCGGCGCGGCAAACAGGTCCGGGTGGTGTTGCTCGAGCATGGCCGCCAGCGACACCGCACGCCGAAGCTGCGCTTGCCGATCCACCGCCGGGCCGGCCACGGGGAACGTCGAGGCCGGAACCACCCCCTCGCGCTCGGCAGCGCTGGCCGCCACCCAAATCTCCGTGCTTCCATAATGCGTGATCAGCCGAAGGATGGCTGCCCGGCCCAAAGCGTGGTCGGGATAACGGCGGGCCAGAAGTTCGTCCATCTCGCAGGCCAAAGAGGTTCGCCCCGCTTGCCAGGCCCGCTGCGCAAGTCGATCCAATAGCTCGGCGGCCGAGTCGCGGTCCAGCCCGGCCAGCCAACCTTCGGCCTCGCTGGCCAACGCGGCAGTCAATCGAGGATCGCGCTGGGCACGCTGAAGCAGCATCTCGG
>JBBIQF010000087.1:0-25344 GCA_037442445.1 Planctomycetaceae bacterium | reverse complement strand
CAACCAGCGGCGGTTGCGGCTGCGCCATTTGCTGCTTTTGGCGCTTCGGATGTTGCTGATCGTGCTGCTGGCCGTGGCGCTAGCCCGGCCGCCCGTGAACGTCTCCGGCGGCGTGCTCGGCAGCCAGAAGGACCCCGTGGCCGCCGCCTTGGTGTTCGACACCTCCAAGCGGATGGAATACCGGCACGAGAACCGCACACGGCTCGAAGTGGCGCAGGACCTGGGCAGGCGGCTGTTGGCCCGGCTGCCGCCAGAAAGCCAGGTGGCGGTGCTCGACAGCCGCCCCGGGCCGGCCGCCTTCCAGGTCGATTTCGGCGCCGCCCGCTACCGGATCGAGCACCTGGAGACCACGACCGTGGCCCAGCCGCTGGCCAGCGCGGTGGCCGAGGCCCTGCGCCTGGTGGGCCAAAGCGAACTCCCCCGCCGCGAGGTCTTCGTGTTTACCGACCTGGCCCGGCGCGCGTGGCCGGCCGGGGAATACGACCGGCTCAAAGAGCGCATCGCAGCGGCCGAAGGCACCGGGCTGTACCTGATCGACGTGGGCGTGCCCGACCCGGTCAACGTGGGGCTGGGCGATGTCGCCCTTCCCGGCACCGTGCTGCCGCAAGGCAGCCCCCTGGATGTGGGCGTGGAAGTGTTTGCCGACGGCGGCCCGGCCGAGCGCCTGGTGGAGCTGTATCTGCTGGAGACAGAGCCTGAGACCGGGACCCGCCGGCCGGTCAAGAAAGGGGCCCAGGCCGTCACCCTCCAGGCAGGCCAATCCCGCCGGGTGGACTTTCGGGTGAGCCAGCTCCCGGCCGGCAGCCACCAAGGATACCTGGAGATCGTCGGCCAGGACGGCCTGCCGGCGGACGACCGGCGGTACTTTTCGGTCCAGGTGCGGCCGGCCTGGCCGGTGCTGGTGGCCGCCACCTCCCCGGCCAATCCCGCGTACTTGTCCGAGACCCTGGCGCCGACCCCGCTGCGCCGCCGGGGCGAAGCCCGCCACGAAGTTACCGTGATCAACACCGAGCAGCTTGCCGGCCAGAATCTGGAGCGTTTCGCGGCGGTTTTTCTGGCGGACCCCGGGCCGCTGCCCGCCGAAGTGTGGCAGAAACTGCGCGATTACGTCGCCTTGGGCCGCGGGTTGGCCATCTTCCTCGGCCGCAATGCCGATCGAGCGATCGACACGTTCAACCAGGCCCCCGCCCAGGAGGTCTTGCCGGCCGTGCTGAAACGCCAGGTCCGCGACAAGGAAGGCACGCTGCATCTGGCCCCGCGGGACTATGAACATCCCATGTTGGTCGCCCTGCGCGACATGGCCGGCGGAATCCCCTGGGACGCTTTTCCCGTGTTCCGCTACTGGCAGTTGGGCGACCTGGCCGCCGGCGCACGCGTGGTGGTCCCCTATAGCGACGGGGCACCGGCGGTGGTCGAACGGCCGCTAGGCAAGGGCCGCGTCGTGCTGGTGACCACCTCGGTCTCCGATAACCCCAACCAGGACCCGTGGAGCCTGCTGCTTTCGGGCGAGAACGCCTGGCCGTTCTTCGTGCTGGCCAACGAGATGGCGGCCACCCTGGTGGGCGGGGTGGCCCCTGCGCTGAACTATTCCGCGGGGCAGACCGCGCTGTTGGAGCTGAATCCCGATTGGCCGTTCCGCTCCTACCTGCTCACCCAACCGGACGGGCTGGAAGCCCGGCTGGCCCCCGATCTCAAGCAGTTCCTGCTGACCGTGGCCGCCACCGAACAACTCGGCAACTACCGCGTCCAGGCCGGCGGAAGCGAAGAGGGGGTGGACCTCGGGTTCAGTGTGAACTTGCCGGCGGCCGAGACCCGGTTGGATCGCATCGGCCAGGACGAGTTGGCGCACCTCTTGGACCCTTTGCCGGTGCGCATCGCCCGGGACGAACATGACATCGAGCTGGACTTGAGCACGGGGCGGGTGGGGCGCGAGCTCTTCCCGGCCATCATCCTCGTCGTGGCCGTGCTGTTGGGCCTCGAGCACTTTGTGGCCAACCGCTTCTACCGCCGGGCATGAGGCACGCGCAAGCGGAGGGGCTGGCGGGCCACGATCCGTCGTGGCCAGCCCACATGCCGCGGGCAGGCCCCGCGGGGAGTTTGGCTCCTCACAGCAATCCGGCGGCGCCTGCCCCTGCCATGCCCATCACGGAGCCATGCCCATCACGGAATGGGTGCCGGGGCGTATCCTGCCGCGCCAGGCGTGACCACCACCGGGCCGGGCACCGCGGTGGTTCCGCACGGGTCGCAGGGGTTGCACGGATCGCACGGATTGACCGGCACCACCGGCGGGCAGACCACCGCAGGCGAAACCGTCGGGGTGGGCTGAAGCACCGACCCGCGGAACAACCGGTCGCACAACCGGCATCCCCCTGCCCCAACCAACAGGCCAACCGCAATCAATCCAATCGTCATTTTCCTCATGTTCGCTCTCTCCGTCGCAAGGCCTCGCACCAATGGCTGCGAGGCGTTCCTTGGACCAGACAACTCTACATCACGCTGGCCGAAGTGCAAATGCAACACGAGGCTGTTTTGCAACCCCGCTGTGGCTCTTGGGAAACAGTGGCCGGACGGAATGAAGTTGACGGTTTTGCAGGGCGAAGCGCGGGGATCTTGCCCCTATCTTGAAGCGCCGGCATCTTGCCCATACCCCTTGCGGCCGGGAGGGCCGGACCACAAAGCAGCCCAGAGGGCTGCACCAGAAGGCAGCCCAGAGGGCTGCAGCACAAAGCAGCCCAGAGGGCTGCACCACAAGGCGGCTGGCCAATGCACGTTTTCCCCGTAGCCAGCCGGCCGGGGTCGTTGCTACACTGGGGGAAAGCCCTTTGAGCGAGCCTGGGTTCGGATATGGCGCAAACGTTTACATGCGGCAATTGCGGGCACCCGGTGGACTTGCCCGACGATGCTACCCCAGATGCAGTGCTTCAGTGCCCGCGGTGCGGGCAAGCGATGCCGGCCGGCGCCGCGCTTTTCGCCCCGCATACCGTGGCTGAAACTCTCGCACCGGCAGACCACGGTTCGCTGCCCGCTGGCGAGGTGGCTTCCACCGACGCCATCGAGCCGCAATGGGGAGTTACGTCGGTGGTTCTGGCCGGCCCGGTGGCCGAGGAGAATCCGCCAGAAAGCGAGGCATTGGCGTCAATCGCCTGCGATCCTGTGCCGGCCATCGAAGCCGCCTCGGTCGCCGTCGAACCTGCCAGTGCCGAAGCACCGGCCACAATCGCCGAGCTTGCCGGTGAAGAACAAACCATCGAAGTCGCCGAAAACGCCGCCTCGCCGGTGGCCGACGAGAGCGCCCCGCCATTGGCCGAGGGCAGCGCCCTGCCCGTTGCCGAGGAACCCGGCCTGGCGATGGACACCGAAGTGGGGCTGGTCGGCGATTCTGCGATGGATTCCCGAGCGGGTACCGATGGGGCCTCCTTGGCGCATGCGCTGGGCGATTTGTGGCAGGAAGCCGGGGTGGCGCCCCCCTTGGATGTGCCTAGTGGGAGCCCTGCCGCCAGCCCGGCTGGGCACGGTCCTGTGGCGGCTTTGCAGTCCATGCCGGCCAGCGCGGAGACGCCCTCACCGCCGGCGTATGGGGTAGCTGCCCCGCGTGCCGTGGGTTCTTTTGCCGCTCGGGCGCAGGCTCAAGAGAAGGTCAGCCCCCGAAGGGTGGTCCGGGCCGTGGGCATGGTGGTGTCGGGATTGCTCGCTATCGGGCTGACCTATGGGGTGTTCAAGCTTTTCGGCTGGGGGACGCGGCCTCGGGCGCCTCGGCCAGCGGCCACCCAAAAGGCCGAGGGGGCTCAACCCCAGGCCCCGCGCCCCGGCAAGACCGACTTTGTGCCGGACTGGAAGGGGCTCAAACCCCTGGATAAACGGTAACGCGGGGGCGTTTCCCGTCGCTGCGGAAGCAACGGCAGTAGGCCGAGCCGGCGGCTCGTTCTTGCCTCGGCCGCGGCTCGTTGACATCGGCCCCCGGCCCAAGGTTGCCCTACCAAGCCCCGGCAGCGAGAAAACCAGGGCCCCCGGGGGCAGAAACCCCAGGGTGCTTCCGCCGGGGCTTGTGATTACAATACTGTTGGGGGCGGGCCAGCAGCCGGGGTTCGAGATATGACCCAACACAAGCGGTTGCGCCGTAAACCGAACCGGATTGTGCGTGCACCGGCCACGCGATTCCCTCATCTGAAGAAGCGCATGGACCAGGCCAAGCAAGCCCTGCGGGCAAAGGCCAAGCTGAAGAAGTAGTGCCCCATGGGATACCGCACGCTGCGGCAGTGTATCGACGACCTTCAGGCCATCGGCCAGTTGGTGCGGATCGAGCAGCCGGTGGATCCCTACCTGGAGGCGGCGGAGATCCACCGGCGGGTGTTTCAAGCGGGGGGGCCGGCCATCTATTTCGCCAGCGTCAAAGGATGCCGCTTTTCCATGGTGAGCAACCTTTTCGGCACCATGGAGCGGATGCGGTACCTGTTTCGGGATACCCTGCGTGCGATGGAGCGATTGGTGCGTTTGGCCATCGATCCGGCCGATGCCCTGCGCCGGCCGCGCCTCTACTTTTCGGCGCCGTGGCATGCCTGGCATGCCCGGCCGAAGGTGGTGCGCCGGGGGCCTGTCCTGGCGCACGAGACGACGATCGACCAGCTTCCGCAGCTCAAGTGCTGGCCCGACGATGGCGGCGCGTACATCACGCTGCCGCAGGTCTATACCGAGGACCCGGATCAACCGGGGTTGGCCCATTCGAACCTGGGCATGTACCGGGTGCAAATTTCAGGGGGCGAGTACGAGCCGAACCGCGAGGTGGGGCTGCACTATCAGATTCAGCGGGGCATCGCGGCACACCATGCGGCAGCCATCCGCCGCGGGGAACGCCTGCGGGTCAACGTGTTCGTGGGGGGTGCTCCGGCCATGACCGTGGCGGCCGTCATGCCTCTGCCCGAAGGCATGAGCGAATTGGCCTTTGCCGGCGTGCTGGCCGGCCATCGCATCCCGATGATTTGCCTGCCGGGCCAGTTGCCCATCTATGCCGAGGCCGACTTCTGCATCACCGGCTTTCTGGACCCCGACCGCCAGCGCCTGGAGGGGCCCTTCGGCGATCACCTGGGGTACTATAGCCTGCGCCACCCGTTCCCCGTGCTGCGGGTGGAGAAGGTTTACCACCGCGATCGGCCCATCTGGCCGTTCACGGTGGTGGGCCGGCCGCCTCAGGAAGACACCATGTTCGGCCGGCTCGTGCACGAATTGACCGAACCGCTGTTGCCCAAGGCCATTGCCGGCCTGCACGCCGTGCATGCCGTCGATGCGGCCGGCGTGCATCCCCTGCTGTTGGCCATGGGGAGCGAACGCTACGCCCCCTACGAACATCGCCGCCGGCCTGCCGAACTGCTCACCTTGGCCAACGCGATTTTGGGCTACGGCCAGTTGTCGCTGGCCAAGTATCTGATCATCGTGGCCAAGGAAGACAACCCCGATCTGGACCTGCACAACATTCCCGAGGTGTTTCGGCACGTGCTGGAGCGGATCGATTGGCGCCGCGACCTCCACTTCCAGACGTGCACCACCATCGATACCCTGGACTACTCGGGCGAGGGGCTCAACCGGGGCTCCAAGGTCATCATGGCGGCCGCGGGGCCGGCCAATCGCATCTTGCCGGTGGCCCTCGACAGCCGCATCCGCATCCCCACGCAACTCGGTTTCCGCAATCCCCGCGTATGCCTGCCGGGCATCCTGGTGGTCGAGGGGCCGCCGTTCAAGCCCGACGCCAGCGGAGCCGACCCCGCCGTCCAGCGGTTCTGCGACACCTATTCGCGGCGCGATCTGATCAACACCTTCCCGCTGATCGTGGTGGTCGACGACAGCCCATTTGCCACGGCCACGCTGAACAACTTCCTGTGGACCACCTTCACGCGGAGCAATCCGGCCGCGGACATCTACGGCATCGAGTCGTTTGTGGCGGCCAAGCACTGGGGGTGCCACGGGTCGCTGGTCATCGACGCCCGCAGCAAACCCCACCACGCCCCGCCCTTGGTCGAGGACCCCGAGGTGAGCCGGCGGGTCGATGCCCTGGGGGCCCCGGGCGGTCCTCTGCACGGCATCATCTGACGGCCGCGCATCACGCCGACAACCCTGCCGAATAATAACAGCGGCGTAAACTGGGTGGCATGGATGTGCCAGGCCATCTTTGCGGGTCGGGCAGGGGCGGCAGACCGCCTGCGCCCTGCGGGGCTATCGCCCAATGGCCTGCTCCAATCGGGCACATCGGCCCGCCACGCCTTGTGGCCGGCATTGGCCGCCCAATCGGGCTGTAGGGGCCATCGGGAATCGAGTGGATTCCGCAGCCGTCCGCGGCCGAAGCGACCATTATCAACAAGAGGTCGGGTGCCGTGGTGTACTTTCGCCGGAGTGGTCCGCTGGAGCAGCGCCGGCGCCGGCTGCTGAGCGATACGCTCCTGGCAGCCGCCCTGGGATTGGGTTCGCGCCCTGCGCGGCTCCGCCGCACCGGAAGGCGGCGGATCCGCCTGTTGCGGTCGGCCAACTACGGCGACGGCCGGTTCCTGGACGACTTGCCCCGCCTGATCGACCTCATTCCCCTGCGGGGCTGGTCCGTGGCGGCCGTGTTCGTGGCCGGACTCCTGGCCGTGGCCGGATTGCTGGCCCTGCACACCCTGGCGCCCCGCATAGCGGCTTGGGCCCCCTCCGGCCGGCCCGTGGCCTTCGATCTGGATCATCCCCAGGGGCTAGCACGCTGGTTTTCGACCTTGGTGCTGGCCTGCGCCGCCTTGGCCGCCGTTACGGTCTATTCCGTCCGGCGTTATAAGCTAGACGATTACCACGGCCATTACCACGTATGGCTGTGGGCGGCCCTGTGCTGGCTTTACATGAGCGCCGAGCAGACCACCTGCCTGCGCCAAACGCTGGCCGACGTGGTTATCGTGCTGACCGGGACCCCGCTGGTGGGCGATGGCTCGGTGTGGTGGATCATCCTTTATGGCTTCCTCATCGGCGGGGTGGCGGCCCGGCTGTTGGTCGATATGCGGGGCTGCATGGTTTCGAGTTCGGCGCTGGTAGGGGCCGCGGTGTGCTACGCCGTGGTGCTGTTGGCCCACTTTGGGATGCTCGGCGGCTTTTACAGCGGCGACCCCCTGGTCCTCCGCCACGGCGCGGTGCTGGTGGGTAACTATCTGATACTCATGGCGATGCTGCTGCACGGCCGGTACGTGCTCTTCGACGCTCTGGGGCTGCTTGGGCAGCAGATCCCGTCAGAGGCACTTCGGCAGACCGCCGAGCTGGCCGAGGCGGCCGAACTGTTGCGCGAGTATTCCGACGGCGTGCGCATCCATCCGGCCCATGGCATTCCCCGGGCACGCAGCGAGAGCCTTTCCGAAGGGCCGCAGCAAGTCACTGTGGTGGTAGCCCCACCCGCTGCCGATGCCCCAGCCACCCCGCCGGCTGCGCCGGTCCCGCTGTTGCCCGCCGTGGTTCGGCGCCTCTCCCGCGCTCAGCGCCGCCGCGGCAAACTGCTAGGTTGATCCCCCTCGGGGATACGCCGAAGACCAGACACACGGGGCCTACACCGCCGCGTACCGCCCGGCCAGCCGATGGGCAACCGCCAGGGACCTTACGCGCACCACGGGCGCTTGCGCTGCCGAACCGCCGCTAGAGCACCCAGCGCGATCTTCACGTCCTGTTCGATCTGGAAATCGAACATACCGGCTACGATGAAGTCCGCTCCGTTGCGGAACGCCCAGGGAAATGCCGTGCCCGGATGGATCGCACCGGCCGCCATCACCTTGAACGCCACCCACGGCCGGGAAACCTTTTCCATGAACTCGGCCGTCTTGTCAGCGTCGAGGCACCACATGTTGTCGTGGTAGCCGGTCCGGTCGGAACTCTGGGGCTTATACCAGCACCACTCCTGGCGGTACTCCTTGGGGGTGGCCGACCAGTAGCGGTCCATGTGGAATGTCTTCACGTAATAGTCGGGATCGAGGCCGTGCTTCTCGCAGGCCATGGGGGTTTCCAGCGAGTGGCTGCCGATGCCGGCCGGGACCCCGGCCTTTTTCATCAGTTCCAGGGCCTTGGCCAGCACGTCGATGCGGCCGTTCATGGTGTGATGGTCGGTCACCTCGCCGTGGGTGTACAGCAAGGTGGCCCCTTTGTCGACCAGAAAGGCGATCTGATCGCGCATCTTGGTCTCGTCGGTACTGGGGTGTATGCAGACCATGGTCTGGATCTTGCCACCCCGCTCCTTGCGGTACCGCTCCAGGACGTTCTGCGACACGGGGTCGATGAGCACGGTGTTGATGCCGCACTGCTCGGCCAGTTCCAGGGTCTCGAAAATCTTCTGGTCGGTGTTGTAGGCCTTGAACAGGCGGGAAACGTAGAGCAAGTCGCGGCTATGGGCCCACCCGCCAATCAGATTGCCCCCCAAGAACAGCCGGCTGACGGACACTTTGCCGATCTTGCCGCAGGGCATGGCCTTGGGGTCCACATCGGGCTTAGGCCGGGGAGTGTCGGCCTTGCCCTCTTCGACGGCGGCCAGAAGGATCCTCTCCTCGAACGTGGCGGCGGCTCCCACGCCCGCGGCACCCAAAAGGGTCCTGTTCAGAAAACTGCGGCGATCGGTCTTCTCGGGCATAATACGCGCTCCCAATGCCAAACCCACGGCCGAATGGCCCGGCCGGCCCACCTATTATCGGCCCTGCGGGCCGACCAATTCTATTGTACTGGCGGGGGACGGCAAGCCGTGCGGGCCACAGCGTCTCCCGCGGTCAGGGGGGATGGTCCCACCGCCAGGCTAAACCCGGCGGCTCATTCTTGCGGCCCGCGATCATTGGTCATTGGTGCTTGGTCATGGTACTTGGTCGTTGGTGCTTGGTCATTCGACCTTTGACTTTCGACATTCGTCATTGCCAGCTTCCGCCTGGACCCCCGGGATAAACCCGGCGGCTCGTTCCGGCGGCGCACCCTGTAACGGCCAGCGCTTACGGGCTGGCCCGCCGCGCCAAAAACGTCTCGGCAAACACCAGGCCCAGCCCCATGTACAACAGGGGCCGGGCTAGCCGGTTAGGTCGGGCCGCCCCGATTTCCGCCGGTAGGTCCGGCCGCTGAAAACTCGTCTGATGCACGAAGGGGATGTCGGGCCACACCTCGGCCTGAAGTTCCTCCGGCTCCAGCGGTGCCAGGTCGCTTTCGTCGGGGGGGCGGGAGTCGAAGTTGACCGCAAACAGATCGTTTCGCGTCACCGGCGGTCCGTAACGCGCGGTATAAAGGCCGCTTGTCCCCGTGTCGGTAAAGCTCCACGCCCGCACACCTCCTTCCTCGTGAATGCGGACTTCCTCCCCCCGGCCGCGCGGCGTGCTAATGACCAGATTGGGCACGCGGCCTTCCGCTGGCAGCGTGTCGCCCAGGGCCTGGCCGACGCGCACGGTGCGTTCGGCAACCTGGCGTACCACGGCGTACTGGAGCATCTCTTGCACCAGGGGCACGAAGGTGGGCCACAGGGGCAATGCGCTCCACTGGGGGTCGTCGGCCGCCGTGCCGACCACGATGACCCGGCCGCGGTGCAGCGATTCCTCGACGATCAAAGGCTCGCCGTCGCCCGTGGCCAGCACCACGTTGGCGGGCACGTTTTGGGGCACTTCCAGGCGATAGTGGCGAAACACGGGCGTGGTCAACAGCCCGCCGGCTTCCTGCCCTTCAAAGACGCGGAGGATGGGGTGGCGATATTCCAGCGGATTGAGCCGGGCCAACGGGTCCTTGCGAGACACCACCGGACCGAGCCGGACCGGCAGTATCCGCACCGGGCCGCCCCCGCCGGCCAGTTCACGGTTGTAGTTCTCGGGTTCGACCTGTGGGCCGAGAAAAAACACCACGCCCCCGCCCGCCTGAAGATAGCCCGAAAGCAATCGGGCCTCGGCAGCCGTGAACCGGGCCACGTCGGCCAGGAATACGCAATCGTAGCCCACGAGCGGCGTCTCGCGGAGTTGGCCGTCGGGAATCACCTCGGGCTCGATGCGGCCCGCCTGGGGGCCCAGGGGGGCCAGCGCGGCCACCAGGTAGCCCGTGGCACTACGGTAGGGATCGCCCGAGGGCCGCCCATCGACGCACAGCACCCGCAGCCGCTTGCGGACAGGCACCACCCGATACCGATGATTGTCGATGTCCAGCCCATCCGGCGCTAGCCGAACCTCAACCACATGGTCGCCGGGGGTGTCGAACCTCCAGGTGATCGTCACGTCCGCCTTGCCCCCGGGTGCCAGGCGCACCGTGGTCTTGTCGATGGGCCGGCCATCGACCACAAGCGACACGGCCAGCCCGCGGCGGGCCTGCTCCAGCAGTTGCGGCGCACGGCCTGGTTCGGGAGATTCGGAAAGGTCTTCGGGTGCGGGCAGGGTTGGGGAACCCGGCTCGGGCGAGGCCGATGGCCCGTACAGCCGCACCTCCGCTCGCACCTCCACCGCATCGCCTGCCAGCACCGCCGACTCATCCACCGCAAGTTCGCTCACCGCGGCATTGGCTGCGTCCGGCTGGCCGAGATCGACGACCACCAGCCGGGCCATCTCGGCCAGTCGCCGGCTTCGTTGCAAGAAAGCCTCGCGCACCGCCGGCTCGAACTGGGCCAGACTCCAGTCGCTCCGCGCCAGGTCGGTGAGGAAATACACTTCGTGGGCGCCAAGCCGGGGGGCATCCCGGCGGGCATCCAGAAGGACTTGTTCCACGGCGGCCAGGGTTTGCGGCACATCGGCCTTGCCGTGCCACAGTTCCAAGGCGTCGAGTTCTTTGCGGAACTCGGTGGGCTGGCGCGCGGGGGTGGCCACCGCGATCCTCGGGGGCGAGGCCATGACGACCAGCGTAAACCCATCGCCCGGCGGACTCTCGTCCACGATGCGGGCGGCGATTTCCTTGGCCCGCTCGAACCGGCTCTTGCCCCCTGCGCGGTAGCCCATCGACATCGAAGCATCGAGGACCAACACCCGGTGGGTCGGCTGGCCGCGGGCGGTCACCACGACCGAGCCCTCCCACAAGGGGTCCGCGGCGGCAAGGACCGCCAGCACGAGGATCGAGGTGCGGACGGCCAGCAGCAGCCATTGCTCCAGGCGGAGCCGCCGCCGGCTGGCTTCCACGGCCCGCAGCAAGAACTCCATCGCGGCAAAGCGGGTCTCCTCATGCCGCCGCCGGTTCCAGAGGTGGATCAACAGCGGGGCTGCCGCGGCCGCCAGCCACCCCAGCATCCAAGGGTTGAGCAACTCGAAGGCCAAAGGCCAGGGCATGGTGTGTGCCTGTTTCCGCCGAGAAAAAGCCCGCCGGCACGGAGGGGCCGTGACAGCCGGTAGACGGGACTCGCGCACCGACCTTAGGTTTACCATTGCCGGCGGCCGTTGGCGAGCGGTTGGCCACGGCCTGCACCGCGTCGGGACTGTCCCAGCCACTTCGCCGGGCAATACCGGGCGGCTATTTTTCCATAGTGACGGCGGCCAGTACCGGGGCCGAGGGGGTGCCGGAATCGCGGAACACGATTTTTTCGACCACTGCCGGCCGGAGTTCCACCCCCAACACGTTGAGGTGCCAGGGGTCGCCCGACAGTCCCACGCACACTTCATCGGCTTCGGGGGCCGAGCACCAGTCATCGCTGGTTCGGCCGGCGATGAGCGGCACGACCTGCTGTTGGCCGTCGGCGTAATAAATGACGAACTCGGCCAGCGCACCGGCGGGGCCTGCCCCGGGGTCCGCCGGGCTCCAGCCATGGACCGCCCCCAGGAAAAATAGCCGTTTGCCCTTCTGTTTTACCGCGATTTCCACTTGCTGGGGCCAGGTGCGGTCTTTGGGGGCATGGGGCGAGTGGAGTACCACCAGGCCGCGCCCCTGGTTCTTGGCGGGGTCGACGATGGTGAAGGGCACACCGGCCACGGTCTGCGGGCCGACACGCAACCCGGTAAACAGCAGCTTGCCCGGCTTGGGCACGCCAAAGGGGGCGGTAAAGGGGTCGGTATTGGCCAGCGGCGCGATGTCGAGCATCACGCATTGGGCGGGCGATAGCGGGGTGGCCAGCGGCAGCGGGACCAATCCCGTAATCACCGCGGGCTGGGGGGCCTGTTTCTGGTACAAGGCCACGACGCGGGCGAAGTCCCACGGCTGCCGCTGGTCGGGCCGCACAACCACTTCCACCCCGGCGAGGCTGCCCACCAGGGGCCGCGACCGCGGCAGGTGCAAAACGACCTTCTTGGGCGCCGTGCGGGCCGGCGGGGTGAGCTGGACCTCTACCCCCTGTCGGGTACCCCGGGTGCGGAGGCTTACCGGCCCGAAGTGCGTGGGGGCGTTTTCCACCACGATTTCCTTCCCATCGGCCAGTCGTCCGGGGTGCCCAGCAACAGGTGCAATTCCTCGCCGACTTCGTGGACCAGCATGTGGCGGAGCATGACGGCGTAGTTGGCGGCCCCGGTTACGTGGGGAATGGTATGGTTCCAAGCGAAGCGGCGCTGGTAGTAGATGCCTTCGGGAAAGGCATGGCTGGCCGAGGAATGCAAGAGATACCAGTAGAAATCTTCGACCACCTGGTCATGCTCGCCGCGCACGAGCGTGGCCATGGTGGTATAGGCCGACATGTAGGGGTGGATCGCCCCTTTCGTGCCCAGCCATTGGATGGTGCCCTCGATGAAACCGCCGCCATGGATTTTGCGGGCGTGGTGGATTGTGGCGGTTACTCGGGGGTCTTGGCGGTCGAACAGTTCGGTGGGCCAGAGGGTTTCGGTATTTCCCCAGTGGGTGCCGTCTTTTTCCCAACTGGGCGGGAAGTGGGGCAAGCCGGTGCGCTTCCAGGCGGCATCGATGGCCTGGCGATAGTCGGCGGCCTCTTTTTCGAAGGCGGCCGCATCGGACGGCTTGCCCAACGCCCGCGCGGCATCGGCAGTACACAGCACCGCCCGCAGGTTCCAGATGTCGTAGCCCACGATATGGTGTTTGCCATCCCACAGGTATTCGCCATCGGCGGGCGCGGCGGGCAGCACGCCGGCAAAGGGCGAGTCCTTGGGGGCCTGGCGGCGGGCCAGGGCGGTCCATTGGACAGCCCGGACCATCTGCGGGTACACCCGGGCAAGCCATTGCCGATCGCCGGTGATCTTCCAGTATTGCCACAGCACCCACACGGCCTGGCCGTTGGCATCGAGCTGGTCTTTCTGCGATTCGAACCGGCCGTCGGGCCGCTGGCAGGTGAGGTAATGCTCGGCCGCTTTGCGCGCGGCGTCCCACAGCCCGGCCTCTTCCAGTTCCATGATCTGGTAGCCGCCGTCGCGGATGTAGAACTCGTCGTAGAACCCTTCGCCGCCTTTGAGCACGCCGTGATCGTTGGCGATGAGCTGGCAGACATGGGCGGCGCGGAGCGCCTCGGTGGCTTTTCGGCAGGGGACTTCGATCCGCGCGGCAAGCGCCAGCACGCCACGCCAGTATTGGATGGTCCGATCGAGCCAGACCTTGGCGTCCTCCCCCGCGAAACTGGCGGCTGACGGAAGGGGGGCAAACGGGATGCGGAATACCCCCTCGGCACTTGCGCCGGGGGCCAGCGACCAGGCGGCCATTTCCCGGCCCGAACGCCCTTTGCCCGCCAGTTCCACGGTCACTTGCCCCTCGGCAGGTGCCGGGCCGGTGTTGGTGGCTTTGACCGCGATCCAGTTGAGATAATTCTCGCCCTCGGTGGGCCAGTCGAAGGCCTTTTTCCAATCCTTGACCGACGGCAGCGGCGTGGCCCACAGGGTGAAGTCATAGCGCACCGCACCGTCGTGGGCCCGCAGCAGGATGATGGGCATCCAGCCTTCGTACAAGGTCTTGATCTGCTTGCGGCCGAGCGGCACAAGCTGTTTGCCGAAGCGGATGCGGGCCTGGGCACCGTCGGCCAACTGCAAGGCATTGTCCGGTGTGACCCGCGTGCCGTGCTGGTAGTCCTTCAGCCCGATGACGTTCCACGAGTTGCGGAAATAATCGAACGGTTCCTCAGCTTCGGCAGGCTGGGCGGCGCATGCGGTCCCCCAAGCCGCAACAACCACAACCAGCACCATCCCGACAAGAATCCATCGCCGGTTCATGGGCATTTTCCCCCAGCAGACGAACGGTACGCCATACGTTTTCCGCCGGCCAGGGTAGCAGAACCGGCCGCTGCGGGCAACCGATGGAAGGACGGGCGGGCGATGAGGGTTTGAAGAGGTGCCGGCCTGGCGGGGCCCGGTGGGAGTGCCGGTTTCCCGGCGCCTGATGACGGGCGTTTGCCGCCGAAGGCGGCCTATAGGCCCGGCGTTTACGCCCGCTCGGGTGCGCGGGGCCCTGCTGTCGGGGATAGACCTCTCAATAGGCCCCGTGGCCGCGGAGCACTGCCCACGGCGTTTTGAGCAGCAGCCGCACATCGAGCCAAAGGCTCTGGTGCCGGGCATACCACAGGTCCATGCGGACCCAATCCTCGAAACCGATTTCCGAGCGGCCGCTGATCTGCCACAGGCACGTCAGGCCGGGTTTGACGGCCAGGCGGCGGCGCTGCCAGGGCCGGTAGCGGGCCACTTCGCCCGGCACGGGCGGCCGGGGCCCTACCAGGCTCATTTCCCCCTTGAGCACATTGATGAGCTGCGGCAGCTCGTCGATGCTGGTTTTTCGCAGTATCCGGCCGATGCGGGTGATCCGCGGGTCGCGGCGATTCTTGAAAATCGGCCCGTCCTTCTCGTTGACCACCTCGTGCTGGCGCTTTGCCGCATCGAGGGTCATGGTGCGGAACTTGTACATCACAAAGGGCCGGCCGCCCAGCCCCAGCCGGACCTGGCGGAAGATGGGCTTGCCCCGGGTGGTCACCCACAGCACCGCATAGGTGGCTGCCAAAAGCGGCGCCAAGAGCACCAACAGCAGTCCCGCTCCCAAAACGTCCATGGCCCGCTTGGCCCGGCGATAGGCACAGGATGGGTTACCCTCCTCGGGGACGAACGGCAGGCCCGCCTCCAGTCGCTGCAAAGCCAAGGAGGTGGGCTGGCAACCCGGCCGGAACAGCGGCCGAGTTGCGTGCCGCTGCGACCGGCGCCCCGCCGTCAGGTTCTGCAGGGGCAACACGATGGGCCCTTCGGCCAGGGCACTGGGGACTGTGGGACGAGGCATGTGCAAGCGGGGGTCGGATGCGATCATCGGGACAGCGGCAAGTGGCTGGACTTCAACACGGGCGTCATGGTCGAGTGGCCGGCAGCACGGGCGAATGTCACGGTGTCTTGGCCTGGCCATTGAGGCGCCGCAGGGCGTTGTGGAGCGGCCGGCTCGGGGTGCGAGGCCAGCCGGCAGCACCGCACAGCGACGGCACAGCGGGGGTGCCGGTTGTGGCCGCGGGGGCAGTTTCGACGGGAACGCCATCGGCCGGGCCTGCGGGCAAGCCGGCAGGCCAGGGGATGGTCAACGCGAAGAACCCCAATCCGGCCGCCAGTCCGCCAGCCCAACCGGCCAGCACAATGACCGCCTTTCCGGGGCCCAGCGGCCGCGGGCCGGCGTCCGGCGCGTCCAGCGGCGTCAACAGGCTGGCAGCCCGGGCCGCGGTCTGGCTGGCACGGGCATCGGCCAGGCGCTGGATGGCCCGATCCAATAGCTCGCTCCGTTTGCGTGTTTCGGCCACCCGGTTGGCATACGGTGCCCGCAACCGGGCCAACTCCTCCAGGCGTGCCGTGGCTTCATGCAGGCGCTGGCCAAGCAATGCGATGCGCCCATCCAAGATCGCCAATTCCCGCTCTACGGCGGCTTGGGCGCTTGCGAGTTCCTCGCCCAGCCGGGCCCGGATTTCCTCTTGGGACTGGTGGGCGGCCACGACCAGGGGGTGGTTATCGGTCATCCGGCCTTGCAATTGCGCGGTGGAAAGTTGCGACTCGACCAGCCCTTCCTTCAGCCGGCGCAGGGCGGGCTGGGTTTCCAGGAGGGCCTGGGGCATGCCCAGGACAACCGAGGGGTCGGAGCGGGCCTGGCGGAGCGCGGCGAGCAGTTGTTGCTGGGTATTGCGGGCCGATTCGGCCTGCCGAAGCTCGGCGCGGATTTCCGCCACCGTGCGCCGCAGGGGGCTTTCGCCCGCATTGGCTTCGTGGAGCAGGCGGAGTTCGGCCAGGTGGCTGCCCACGCGGGTTTCGATCTCGGCCTGGGCCTGCGTGGCCGATTCCAGATCGGCCGAGGCCAGCCGGACGGCTCTCTCCAGTTCCTCGATCATGCTTTGGGCCCGGGCGTCGCGCACCGATTGCCAGGCCGACTCCAACCGGCGGCACAGCGTGCCCACCAGGGCCAGGGCGCGATGGCGGTCGGTATCGCGAACCTTCAGATAAAACACCTCGCTCTTGCCGAACTCGGCCCCTTTGGGCGGCACCAGTTTGACATTGTCGCGGAAATCGGCGATTTCCTTTTCGGTCGGCCAGGATTCGGCACTGCGGCGGTCTGCGGGCGGGCCGACTTCCACGAGCGTGGCCGCCAGCACCCCATGGGTGCGGGCCAGCTCCAGAAGCGTCTCTTGGATGGTCTTCATTTCCTCGGGTTGGGCGAACTTGCCCACCGCTTCCGGCTGCGGCGTGGCCGCCTCGTTTCGCAGAACGAAAGCCTGCGAGGCCTCCCACACCGCCGGGCGCAACAGGGCATACCCCACCGAAGCCAGGCCGAACAATAGCACCGGCCCCAGCACGCGCCACCGATACCGCAGCAAAAGACCGAGCCACTCACGGGGGCCCAGCACCAGTAAAGTCGAACGATTCATAGAAACCAGATCTGCAACGGTGGGCATTGGGCCGGCCGGCGTACATCACCGGCCGCGTGGCCTTCCACCTGTTGCAAACCCAGTGCCGCGGCCCCCGCAGGCCGGCCGCGCCGCCAGCCGTGGTTTGCATAACTACCGGCCCAGCCAGAAGTTGCGCCGTGCCATGCGGCTGCCTCCGGCGCGGCGCTACCGGCCGGCAGGGGCTTTATCGCCATGTTGCCAACAGGAAACGCAGTTGACAAAAAGCGACATCAAAACGGTCTGCCCGCCGCCCCGGGGTAACACTGTGCAGCACACGGCTGACGGCACTGAGGCGCCGCTGGGCTAGCCAGATCTCGGGCGATCGCCTTGCTTCTGCCCAAGGATAACCCACACTTGAAAAAATCCCCTCGCGCAATGGCCGAAGGGGTAAAGCACCGGCTGGCCTTCGAACCGGCCGCAATGCTCGTATCCGAACCACGGGTAACATCGAATGACGCAAACGATTCCGGGGCTGGTTTGTGGGCCGGCCGGCGATGTTTTGGAAGACCAGGGCCGGCACGGGCCGCCGTTGAGAATCGTGCATTTCGACCGGTGGGAATCGCTCCGGCCATGGGCCGAGCCATGGGACAGGCTGGCCCGGGGCGTGCCGTTTCTGAGTTGGGCATGGCAAAGCGCCTGGTGGCAACAGTATGGGGCCGCCCAAGTGCCGGCCGCGGGAGTCGATCGCATCGCCACACAGCCGGACATCGGCCAGCCTGCGTCGAGTCCAACCGCGTTATGGGTCCTGGGGGTCTTTGCGCCGGATGGCAGTCTGGTGGGCCTGTTGCCGCTGTATTGCCAGGCCACGTGGGGGCGGGGGCGGGTCTTGCGGTTCTTGGGGTGCGGCGAGGTGTGCTCGGAATACCTTTCGATTTTGTGCGAGCCGGGCTGGGAAGCCGCCGTGGCCGGCGCATTGGCCGGCTGGCTTGCTCAAGCCAACCGCGGCCGCCAGGCCACTGGCAAGGCGCGGTGGGACGTGCTGGAGATGTCGGCCGTGGATGCCCGCGACACCGCCGTTGCCCGATTGGCCGCTGCCCTGGGGGCTTTGGGCCATGCGGTGCATCGCCGGCCGGGTCCGCCCTGCTGGCGTGTCGCCCTTGCACCCGCGTGGGAGGATTTCCTCAAGCCGCTATCGCGGAACCGGCGGCGAAAGCTCCGCCTGTTGGAACGCGAGTTTACCGAAGGTCGCGTGCAAACCCGGTGCATCGAGCGGCATGAGGAGATCGGGCCAGCCATCGATCGGCTGATCGAGTTCCAGCGGGCCCGCCGCCGGCAGTTGGGGCAGGCCACCTGCTTCGATTCGCCCCGCTTCACGGCGTTTTTGCACCAGGCGGCCGCGGCATTGGCGCAGTCGGGCCAGTTGGCCCTGTTGGTGGTGGAAAAGGAGGGTTCGCCGCTGGCAGTCGAACTTGCTTTCCAAGGGCCGGATCGGTTGTATGCGTACCAGGCCGGCATCGACGGTAGCCGGCTGCACGACTCGCCGGGGCATCTGGGGCACTACGCCTTGGTCCGCTATGCCCTGGACCATGGGCTTGGGATGCTGGACTTCCTCCGGGGCGACGAGCCTTACAAAGCCGAGTGGGAGGCCGAGCCGCACCTCACGCTCGAGTTCCGTGTGGCGGCCCGAAGCCCGCTAGCCCGGCTGCGGCACGCGGCATGGTGCGCCGGGGTCGCGGCCAAGGCCTGGTTGCGGCGGAGGTTGCGCCATGCTCAGTAACCGCTCGCAGGCCGGCGCCTTGCCGCCAGCGATGCCCCCCTGGAAGGCCCTGGCCGCATCGGTCTATTACGGCCTGACCCTCCCCTACCGCAGGGCGTGGCTTCGAAAGGCCAGTGCCCGGGGGCAAGCGCCGGCCGTGGTCCTGTATTACCATCGCATTGCCGACGACCAGGCCACGCCCTGGACCCTCTCTACGCGAATGTTCTTGCGGCAAATGGAATGGCTGCGGCGGCAGTTCGAGATCGTCTCGCTGGATGAGGTGCACCGGCGCATGGCCGCGGGGTCCAACCGCCGGTTGTGCGTGGCGATTACCTTCGACGATGGGTACGCAGCCAACAGCCAGGTGGCCATTCCCTGGCTCGTCGAGCACAGAGTCCCCTGCACCTACTTTGTTACTTTGGGTCCGGTGCTTTCGGGCCGGCCGTTCGAGCACGACTTGCGTTTGGGAAAGTGGCTTGCCCCCAACACGGCGGACCAACTGCGGGCGATTGCCGAGGCGGGCATCGACATCGGCAGCCACACCTACAGCCACCCCGACCTGGGGCGAACGTGCCGGCCGGAAGACATCCACCGCGAGGTGGTGGCCGTGCGGGCCGATCTGGAGCGCCTTGTCGGCCGGCCCGTGCGCCACTTCGCGTTCCCCTTTGGGCAGCCGGAGCACTTGAGCCAACCGGCCATGGCGGCCGCCCGCCAGGCGGGATACCGCACCGCGTGCTCGGCCTACGGGGAATACAACTTCCCAGACGGCGACGGATTCCACATCCGGCGGATTCCGGCCGATGCCTCGCTGCTGCGACTGAAAAACTGGGTGACCATCGACCCGCGAAAGCTCCGCCGCATTCCAGACGCCTGGAACGTGCCGGCCGGGGGGCACCAGTACGCCCCCGGCTTCCCTGCCCGCGGGGCCGAAACGCCCTGGGCGTCGCCTGGCGCAACGCCTTCGGTCCCCGATGTCCTGGTGGAGTGAGCCGTGTCCGTGATTGGCGCGAACGAGGCGCAAATGAGCGCGGCAAGCGAGGCAGCACCACCGGCTTCCCCGCTGCGGGCCGACACGCTGGCCGATAGCGCCCTGATCCTGCTCGCCCTGTTGTTTGTGCAGCGGCTGGTGGGGTTGGTCCGTGCGATGTTCTTCTGCCGCTGGCTGAGCCCCGAGGTGCTGGGGCAGTGGGACATGGCGTTCGGGTTCTTGATGCTCGCCGGGCCCGCCTCGGTACTGGCCCTTTCGAGCGGGCTGGGGCGGTATGTCGAGCATTACCGCCGCCAGGGGCGGCTCCGCACGCTGTTGGTCCGCGTGGCCGCAGGGTGCGGAGGGTTGGCCACCGCGGCGGCCACCCTGCTCGTCCTGATGCCGGTGGCAGTGTCGCAATGGGTGTTCAATACGCCGGAGGAGCCCGGTTTGGCCCTGATGCTGGCCCCGGCCCTGGTCACCGTGGTGGCCTTCAATTACTTCGTCGATCTGTTCACCGCCCTGCGGCACGCCCGGGCGCTGGCCATGCTTCAGGCGGCAAGCGGCCTATTGTTTGCCGCTTTGGGTATCGGATTGTTGGTCTTCTGGCAGGCATCGGCCAAGAGTGTGATTGCCGCCTACGCGGCAGCCAATGGCACGGCGGTAGCTCTAGGCGCTGCGTGGCTTGCCCGGCACTGGCGCTTGCTGCCCGAAAAAGGCCCTCCGCTTGCCCACCGCCAACTGTGGGGAAAGCTGGTTCCCTACACCACGGCCATCTGGCTGGGCAGCCTGCTGGCCAATGCCTTCGAGCTGGCCGACCGGACACTCATCGTCCACTACCTGCCCGGCAGCCCGAGTGCCAACCTCGCGTTGGCGGGGCAGTATCACTCGGCCCGAGTGCTGCCGCTGCTATTGGTCTCCATGGCCTCGGTGCTGGGGCCGCTGTTGACTCCGCACATGAGCCACGATTGGGAGGCGGGCCAGCGCGAGCAGGCCGGCTTGCGGCTCAGCTTGTTTCTGAAACTGGTGGGGCTATTGATGCTGGCGGGCGGGGCGGCGGTCCTGGTGGCCGGCCCGGTGGTGTTCCATACCGTTTTCCAGGGCAAGTTCGGCGCCGGCCAGCAGCTTTTGCCCGGCACCCTGCTCTACTGCACCTGGTTCGCCATGCTGCTGTTCGTGCAGAACTACCTGTGCTGTGCCGAGAAGCCGCGGCTGGCCAGCGTTGCGCTGGCCGGGGCGCTTGCCGCCAACGTGGGTTTGAACCTTGTGCTCTTGCCGGCGATAGGCCTGGCCGGGGCCGTGGCAGCCCGCTGCCTGGCCAACCTGGTCGGCCTGGGGCTGGTGCTGGGGTTCAGCTACCGGCTGGGCTATCGGCCCGACCGCGGCGTGTGGATCATCCTCGCCGCCCCAGCCGCCTTCGCCCTGGGGCCGCTGGCAACGCTGGCCGTTTTGGCCGGCCTGGTGTTCGAGGGTGTTACCCGAGATGTTCTATTTTCGCCCCGAGAGAAGCATCTCATTGCCGCTAGCTTGACCCGGTACCTGGGCGTGATCCTACCCCGATGACCGCAAGGGGCGGCCGTATGCCGCCGTTTCCGCAGCCGATGGAAATGCCTCTCCGGCCAGCGACCTGGTGCCCCCGAGGAGCCTAGACCATGGTACGCCGCCTTGTGCCGCTTTCCGACCGCGGGCCGCTCGGCGTGATGTTCGCCATCACCTCGATGCCGGTGGGCGGGGCCGAGACCCTGCTGGTGGAACTGGTGCGGCGCATGGACCGCCAGCGATTCCTGCCCGAAGTGTGCTGCCTGAAACAGCCCGGCCCGCTGGGCGAAGTCCTCCAGGCGGAGGTGCCGCTGTGGAGCCGCCTGCTGGCCCACAAGTACGACCTGCGCGTGCTGCCACGCTTGGTCCGGTTGCTGCGGCGCCGCAGGACCGACGCGGTGATCACCGTGGGCACCGGCGGCGACAAGATGTTCTGGGGCCGGCTGGCGGCGTGGCTGGCCGGCGTGCCGGTCATCTGCTCGGCCTTGCATTCGACCGGGCTTCCGGACCGGGTCGAGAGGCTCAACCGGTTGTTGGAACCGATCACCGATGCATTTATCGCCGTGGCCCGGCCGCACGCCCAATTCCTGGCCGAGCACGAAGGTTGCCCCGCCCGCAAGGTGCGGGTGATTCCCAACGGGGTCGATGTGGAGCGATTCCGTCCCATGCCTCCCAGCACCGCACTCCGCGACGCTGTGCGCTTGCCGGACAAGGCACCCGTGGCGGCCATCGTGGCAGCCCTGCGGCCGGAAAAGAATCACCGGCTCTTCCTCCAGGCCGCGGCCGCCGTGCTGGAGCAGATGCCCCAAGCCCGCTTCCTTATCGTCGGCGATGGGCCCCAGCGCCAGGCCCTGGAACACGCCGCAATTGAACTGGGTATCGCACCGGCCGTCCGCTTCCTGGGCACACGCCGCGATATTCCCGAAATCCTGGCCCTGTGCGATGTCTTCGTGCTCAGCTCGCACATGGAGGCCAACCCGGTCTCCATTCTGGAAGCCGCGGCGTGCGGCAAGCCGGTGGTGGCCACCCGGGTGGGTTCGGTGCCCGAGACGGTGCGCGATGGGAAGACCGGGTACCTGGTGCCGCCGGGCGACGCACCGGCCTTGGCCGACCGCATCCTCCGGCTGTTCCGCAGCCCGGCTGCGGCCCGGGCCATGGGCCAGGCCGGCCGACAAACGGTCGTCAAACTCTGGTCCATCCAGAACATGGTCCAGGGGTACCAGGACCTTATCGAAGAGATCTACACGCTCAAGGCCGGCCACCCGCGCTCGGAGGACGCGCCCCCCGAGACAGCAAACGGTGGGGTGCAGTACGCGGCAGGGGGTCGATGCGGGTGAAGGGGCAGCGGCCCGATGGATCCGATCCGGCGAGCGTGCCGCGATCATCTAACAGCCGGGCCTCGGGGTGGACCGGCAGCGGATTTATGTGATCTTCCGTGGATGTGACACCGGCGCCAGGGGTTTGCACGCAGGAGCCAGATCCCTAGGGTCCAGGTGCGGTGGCTAGGCCGACGCCCGTTTACGGGCGTTTGCCGCCGCAGGCGGCCCACAGGCCCGGCATTCAGGCCGGGTCGCGTCTTCCTGCCGAGAGGGTTTCCCCCGATGGGCCAACGGCCTCGTGTCAGGCCCGTTTACGGGCCTCCTCCTGGCATAGGTGCCGCCGCGGGCCTACGAGCACAGGAGCCCCCTGAAGGGGGCTGACTTTGCGGCATGAGGAAATCGAAACCCTGTGTTGCGGAACCCGGCCTGAAGGCCGGGCCTAGCACGGGACTGCTCGGAAAGGCCCGTGAACGGGCCTGCTTTCGGCTGGCCGTGGCTGGCCAAGATGCTTCCCGCCACGACCGCGTTGGCTCCAATCGCCGACAGGGGTTGTCGGGAAAAGGCCTCTGTGTGATCTTCCGTGGATTTGGCCCCGGACCCAGGGGCTTGCCGCAGGAGCCGGGCCCGGCACAGCCCGGCAACCTGCTTGAGCCACGCCCAGGGCCACGTTGTCGGCACCTTGCCGGGCGAAACCCAGCGGCAACCGGATACCCGTTGCGCCGTCCCCAAGCACCCGCTGGCGCGATTAACCCGGCTGCTTGACGATCTCCACGCAGATGCCGCCGGCCCGCAGCACCTTGTGCATCTTCGTGTACCACAGCTCCTGCCGCCACAAGAGCCCCAGCTCGTGGCAGATGCGGGCCAGGTCCTGGCGGTTGTAACTGCGGCACCGCCAGATGAGGCTGGTCCATGCCCCGGCGAAGTTCTCCTCGGTGGTCAACAGCAACATGCGGGCGCCGGGCGTCATCACGCGGGCCAGCTCGGCCAGCCCCATACGCGGGTCCGGCAGGTGCTCCAACACGTAGCCGCACGTCACGCAGTCGAAATAGGCGTCCGGAAACGGAAGCCGCGCCAGGTCGGCGACCACGTAGCGTGGCCGGCTGCTCTTGAGCCGCTGCCGGGCCCGGCGGAGCATCTCGTGCGACAGGTCGAAGCACGTGATCTCCGCCTCTGGGTCCGCGTACTTCAGCAGGTGCCCGGCGATCTGCCCCGCCCCGCTGCCCACATCCAGGATGCGGCGGGCACCGGCCAGGTCGAAGCGACGCTCCTTGAACAGCCGCTCGCCCAGCGGCACATGCAGCGAAAGCACGCTGCACGTGGCAAGAATGGCCCCCCGTGCCCCGTCATACACGTCGCGGACCTTCTCGCGATACTCCTCGTAGCCCTTCTGGAATATCGGCTCCTCGATCAACCGGTTCAGGGCCTTGCGCCGGGGAGGATCGAGCTGCGGTGGGGGACAGGATCCCCGAGTAGACTTGGGACCAATCATGGCTGACGCTTGCGGGAATCCAGGTCGAAAGGCAGGTGTCGTCTTGCCGAGATGCTTACGCGGCCACGCGGCGGTTGTAGATATACCACTCCAAAAGCAAAATCGCTAGTCCACCAGTAAGGAGAAGTTTCCAGATACCCCTTCGGGTGGTGCGCGGCGCGGCCTGGCCGGCCACGGCCGTCTGGCCAATCTCGATCCCCGGCCTCGCCCGGATGTCGCTTTCTGCGGCATTGAACAGGTTGACCGCAAAGCGATGGACCACCTCGTCCCCCGCAAGCACCGAATAGATGCCCAGCTCATCAGTATTCTGGAAAGTGAACTTCCCGCGCGTGGATTCAACAAGCGGTACCCGCCGGCCCGAAGGCGTTTCCACCGTCAAGGCCTTGCCAGGTCCGGGACTATCAAGCGTGACGGCCTGCCCGGCCGAGTAGGACTCGCCAGCGCCAGACAGCCGTCTTCCCCCCAGATAGGTGACAAGATTGAAGACGAACAGCGGAAAACTTCTACGGACTACCCAATTGGTGGCATATACTCGACCTTTCTCGGGATCTTCATCAGACAGCACGAACGCCAACACGAGATCCTCGAACCCCTCCCGGGGGGCTATGGCAAGCAGCGGACCACGGTTGGAGTCCACGAGTACCCTCCCGCCCGGGGGAGGCTGTACAAAAGTGGCCTCTACGACATCCACATCCCCCAGCTCGATCCACTCCATAAGGGGGTGCGAAACGTCGACATCGAGAATCTGCGGCAAGCTTTGGCGCTCTTTTTGAGACCATCCGCCCACCGGAGGGGTGCGCCCGATAAACATCGTGTTGGCAAGCGGCATCCGTTTGGGCTGGCATCGGTCGAAGATCACCAGATCGAACTGGCCAGCCGCCATCTTCTGGGCAAACTCTTCGTTTTCCAACGAGGCCGGCGCGGCCAAGCTCAATTCGGCAATCTCTTGCACCGCCGCGGTGCTGAGGCTCCGCTGGAGATCGGGATTGCCGGCGGTGACCAACAGCACGCGGGCACGGCGGGGCCGGTTGATGGCCAGCCAGGCCTCGTCGTCCAAAGGAAACACGTCCCCCGCAGCGGCAGCGTGGGCGTGGAGCACGCCCGACGTTACCGCCCCCAGGTTGAACACCACCGCATGGGAATCGCCCGGTTCGATGGCAAACCGGCTGTAATCGACGGTCTGGCCATCCAGTTCCAAGGTGAGGGAGCCTTGGGCTGGCCGGGTGCCGAAGTTCTGGAGCCGGACAAAGGCTTGGAGTTCATCGGGCCGGGTCTCGTGCCGGCGGACGTTCATGGCCAGAATGCCGATGTTTTCGACCTCCGCCCGGCCGACGGGCCGATACACCGGATCGAGGTTGCCCAGGGCGAACCCGCTCGCTGGGTCGAATCCGCCATCGCTGAACAGATACAGGGCGGCGGGCTGCGAGATATCGACATCCCCGCTGGTCGATGGGTTGGCCAGCCCCGAGGCTACGCGGAGCGCTTCCAAGACCGACGTCGCCCGGCCCGAGGGGCCGATGCCCTCGATCGCCCGGCGGAGGTCGGCCCGGCTGTCGGTGAAGCTCTGGCGGACCTCGGCCGTGTCGCTGAACG
>JBBIQF010000086.1:15890-26454 GCA_037442445.1 Planctomycetaceae bacterium | reverse complement strand
CGGCCGGCCGTTGCGTCCTCCGGGGGCGGTGCGATAGCATGATCGGGCCGGCCAGGCCAAGACCCGCCGAAAACCCTCGGTCGCCAGAGTTCTTGCTCCGGCCGGCATCCTCCCGCCAGATTCCTCCAAGCAGCAAAAGGACCACGGCGTATGCGGCAAGTGTGGCTGGCAATGCTGATGTGCGGCGCGGCGTGGTGTGCCCAGGGGGCTGAGCCTGCGCCCGGCCTGCCCGAACCCACCATCCCTCAGGGCCTGGGGGTCAACATCCATTTCACCGACCCGCGGCCGGGCGAGATGGAGATGCTCGCCTCGGCCGGCTTCCGCTGGGTCCGGATGGATTTCACCTGGCAGGCCACGGAGCGCACGCGCGGCGAATACGATTTCCGCGCCTACGAGCGGCTGCTGAAGGCCCTGGAAGCTTACGGCATCCGGGCCCTATTTATCCTCGACTACGGCAATCCCTTGTATGACGAGGGCAAGGCCCCCAAGAGCGAGGAAGGCCGCAAGGCGTTTGCCCGCTGGGCCGCCGCTGCCGCACGCCACTTCCGCAACCGCGGCATCCTCTGGGAGATGTGGAACGAACCCAACATCTTCTTCTGGAAGCCCAAACCCAACGTGGACGACTACATCAAGCTGGCCCGCGAGGTCGGCCAGGCCCTCCGCCAGGCCGCACCGCAGGAGGTGTACATCGGGCCGGCCACCTCGCAGATCGACTTCAAGTTCCTCGAAGCCTGCTTCCAGGGCGGGCTCTTGGAATACTGGACCGCCGTGTCGGTCCACCCCTATCGGCAGAAGCCCCCGGAAACCGTCGCCGAAGAATACGCCCGATTGCGCAAACTCATTGACCGCTACGCCCCCAAGGGCAAAGCGATTCCGATCCTTTCGGGCGAGTGGGGCTACTCGGCCGTGTGGAAGAACTTCGACGAGGCCAAACAGGGGCGATACTTGCCCCGCCAGTTCCTCACCAACCTGGCCTGTGGCGTGCCGCTTTCCATCTGGTATGACTGGCACGACGACGGCCCGGACCCCAAGGAGCCGGAACACCACTTCGGCACCGTGAGGTTCCCCTACCACGCCGGGCGCACGCCGGTGTACGACCCCAAACCCGCCTGGCACGCGGCCAAGACATTGGCCGCTGTGTTAGAGGGTTTTCGCTTTGCCGAGCGATTGTCCACCGGCAACCCGGACGACTACGTCTATGTATTCGCCAAGGGAGACCAGCGGCGGTGGGCGGCGTGGACCACCGCCGAGAAGCCCCGCGGGGTCGTGCTGCCCATCGGGCCGGGCAAGTTCCAGGCCGTCGCGCATACCGGCCAGCCGCTTGCGCCCGTGGAGGCGGCAAACAAGGACCTTCGCCTGACACTTACCGATGCACCGCTCTATTTGATCCCCCAATGACCCGGAGCGCCGGCGTATCGGCGTCGGCCATCCTACTTCGCCTCGGCCGGGCCGGCCACGCCCGACGCCTGCAACTTGCGTAACGTGTCGGCGAACGCATCCCGGTACAGCCGAATCACCGCGGTCTCCTGCGCAACCAGCACGGAAAAGGTCTGACGCCCTTTCCAAAAGAAGCCCAAGCCCACGACCGCCTGGCCAACAACTAGCCCGGCCAGCGAAAGCCAACCACATTGCGCAAAGCCCGCCAGCATCGCCACCACCGCAAGTACGAAAGAAACACCCGCGGCGAATGCGATGGACCAGAACGATAGGATGTAGTGCCAACCCCCTCGATCGTGGCTGCGGAATGCCTCTGGCACTGCCGATCCGTAAAACGTCACTTCCCAAGCCATAAACGCTTGCCACCGGTCAACCCGATGTTGCTCCGATTGGGCCAGCTCCATGAGTGCATCCAGCGATGTCCGGGAACGCCTGGCGAATCCGCCCGTTGCCTCGAAACCTACCCGGAAGAATTGGTGCAGGGCGAACCCCAGGGCCGGGGCAGCCAGCGCCAGCACTGCCACGCCTTCGCCCGTCGCAAGCGTCGAAGGCCACAAGACCGCCACACTGCCCACCGCCACGAAGCCGGGCATGGAAAACCAAATCCATGTTTCAACGGGCTTTGTGCCTCCCGATCACCCGACAAATACCGTGACCACTTTCCTGGCGCCTCCAACTGGGCGCAGACTCCACGCGCGCCGCCATGCCGGCGGATCGTTTTCCCGCCTTTCAGGCAGCGGCGGCCGCCGCCCTGGCCGTGCTTGCCGTCTCGCCCCCGTCCGGCACGGCCGAACCCGCATCCCCGCGACGCAGGGCACCCGCTGCCTTATACCACTTCCGGCACCACGAACGGCTTGCGGTACGGCCGCGTCAGCAGCTCATTGGCCTTGTCGTTGCCGATGAACTTCTCGGCCGCAGCGTCGAACTGGAGCTTCACCCCGAGCTGGTACGTGTACTTCTTGAGGTCCATGCCCAGCGCCCCTTCCAGATTCTCCTCGATGGAACGGATGCTGGCCTTCACCTCGGGGCAGTCGCCCAACGCCTCGTACCCCTTGCCGAACGGCATGGGCTGCCCCAGCCGATACGAAATGTTCGCCAGGTGGCAAAGCGCGCTGGACAGGTGCCCTTCCAGAATGTCCGCGTTGAGGTCCTCCGTCTTCCGGCTGCGGACCGCCCGGATGAAGTTCTGGAAGTGGTTCCCCGGCCGAATGTCGATCTTCAGCTCTGGCAACGGCTCGCCCTCGCCCTTGCCCTTGGGGAAGAACCGGCCACGCTTGATGACGCCTTCCTCGCAGTAGAACTCATTATCGACCTGCTGCGGGAACTGCCGCGGCCCGGGACCCTTCCGCCCGTTGAGCCCCCGCACCTCGAACACCAGCAGCGGCCCGCCGAAGTCGAAGACCGCCACCTGCTCGTTCGGCGTCTGGCCCTGGTCTTTGAAGTCCTTCTCGTCCACGTAGCGGCAGCCCATAGAGATCACGCTCTTGGGCATCGCGCCCTTGGGCATGGCCCAGCGGGCAATGTCCATCTGGTGCACCCCCTGGTTGCCGATCTCCCCATTGCCGAAGTCCCAGAACCAGTGCCAGTTGTAGTGCACGATGTTCTCATGGTAGGGCTGCTCCGGCGCCGGGCCTAACCAGATGTTGAAGTCGAATTCCTTGGGCGGCTCTTTGGGCGTCTTGAATCCGATGCTCCACCGCACCTTGCTGGCATACACCTTGGAGACCAGCAGCTTGCCGTACTTGCCGCTGTGCACCGCGGCCACGGCCCGGGCCCACCCCGCATCGCTGCGGCTCTGGGTGCCGTGCTGCACGATCCGCCCGTATTTGCGGGCCGCCTCGACACACTTGCGGCCCTCGAACACGTTGTGGCTGGCCGGCTTCTCGACGTACACGTCTTTGCCGGCCTGGCAGGCCCACACCGTCGCAAGCGAGTGCCAATGGTTGCAGGTGGCGATCGATACCACGTCCAGCCCCTTGTCGTCCAGCGCCTTGCGGATGTCTTGAACGCACTTGGGCACGTTCTTGCCCCGATCTTGTACTTGCTTGGACCGGTTGGCAAAGAACCGGCTGTCCGGGTCCACCAGGTACGTCACCTGCACCCCGTCCATGCGGGCGAACTCGTCGATGTGCGACCCGCCCCGGCCGCCAATGCCCACCACCGCCACCGAAATGCGGTCGTTGGCCCCCAGCACCCGGCCGGCCCCGATCAATGGCACGGCAAACGCCGCACCACCGGCCGCTATGTGCCCCAGAAACTGCCGTCGTGAAACTCGTGCCATCGTATGTCTCCTCAAGCTCGTATCGACAAACCAGGCCCATCCCACGCCCACCATTACAACACGCCCCGCACCGCGTGTCCAGCCGCTACCGAGCCGCGACCGCCTCCGGAGCCGCGACCGCAAGGGAGCGGTCAGACAGCGGCCGCTATCACCTCGGAACCGCTGGCGTGAACCGGCGGTGACGAAGGGCCGCCACGCGAGGTGGAGGTGAAGAAATCCCGGCTGCCGACTTCACCGGGGGCTGACGCCCCCGGCTCATGACTCACGCCCCCGGCTCATGGCTGACGCCCCGGGGCTGTTGGCCCCCTGCTTGACTATCTGGCTTGCAGCTCGGAAAGCGCCGCCGGACTCTGCAACGGCGTCCGGACGAAGCAAGTTGCCGGAGTCAGTACCGCCAAGCCGGTTCCTGCCGCAGGGCGTTCGGATCGCCGGGCCGGGCGCTGGAAGAGGGCAGCGAGAATCTTTCGGATGCGGGCAGGTTGGCGTTGCTGGCCGACGTGCTGGCTTCCGAGTCTCGACCCGGGGCCAGCGATCCGCCCGAAGTCTCCGTGCGGTAGCCGCGGGCCTTGCCGGCTTCCGAAGCGCGGGCCACAGCGTACCGCGCGGGGTCGGCAGCGAACTTGTTGTAGGACGTCTCGTCGGCGAAGAGGTACACGCGCCCCCCGTACCAGGCCCCATGTTCGCGGCGGCCTGGAACGCGTTGGCCCCGCTCGGCCAACAACACGACATCATCGCCCGAGGCCACCGGGGCATAACGGTCGGGGTCGTTGTAGAATCGCCGGGCTTCGTCAGGGCCTGCAAACAAATAGGTGCGCCCCTCGTGGATGACGCCAAAACGCGGGTTGCCGCGGACCCACCGTTCCTTCTCGGCGAGGCTTACCGCGCAATATCCGTCCAGCGCCAGCGGGGGGTTCCCGCGCGGAGGTGTCGCCGACGAGGGTGCCGATACCGAAGGGCTGGCCACGCTAGCCGACGCGCTTCGCAAAGACGCCTCTCGATCGAGACGGTCGTCCCCCTTTGTCGAGGGGGAAAGACCCGCAACAGGACCGGGGCCGGCCGCCGCGCCGCCCATCTGACCGGCGTAGGCCCCGTTGGTGCCTGACAGGTTTGTCCCCTGGTTGTCGCGGGTCGGGTTCGCACCGGCTACCGTAGAGCCGGAACCATCGGCGCCAAACGCACGGGTGCCGGGCGGGTTAGCGCCAAGCGTCCCGGCGACTGAGGGAGCACTGCCCGGCCAGTTGGGGTCGCCCGGGGCTGGGGTTGACATCGAGTAGCCTGTCTCGCGGGGCTGGGCGGGCATCCCCTCTATGGGTGAGGTGGATAATGCCGGTCCGCTGGACGGCACAGAGGCCTGCTGGAACGCTGTCGGTGGAGACTGGCCGGGAAATGCGGTGGCGGGGCTTTGGCCCATGGCTGGTGCGGGCGATACGGCCGAGCCATACCGCTTGGTGCTCTCGTCGTCTGTGTACGCGGGGGCGGTGGTGCCTTGCCAAGTAGAGGGCTGTGTGGCCGTCGTTGCAGCGAGGCTGTCGGGGCCGGGGCTGCGGAAGTCCCGGTTTTCGCCTGCCGGATAAATGCTCGTGGGAGCGCCGGGAGCCGAGGGTACCGAAAAGCCGGGTTGGGACGTGTAGTTGAATGGCGGACCCGCGCCGGCCGACGGGGTCAGCCCCACGGCTTGCCCGGCCAAAGAATGGCCCCCGGCGTCCACCCCTCCATAGAGTGGATGGGAGGGGTTGGATGTCGCTTGGTTTCGGGCGAAAGTGGCGACTTGGTTCAGGCGGGCCAGATAATTTACGGGGGGCTGGTAGCCTACGGCCCGGTCCAATACCTGCCCCTGGGGGGTGACCACCAGGTCGGTCGGCCAGGAAGTCACGCGGAACTGCTGGGCCGTCATTGGGAACTGGCGGACGTTGATTTTTACCGGCACGAAGTTGGCTTCCAGGGCGGCGGCCACGTCGGGCCGGGAAAAGACGTCCCGGTCCATCCGGGCGCAGGGCTCGCAGGTTTCGGACCAGAAATGGAGCAGCAGCAACCGATTGGACTGTGCCGCCATTTGCCGGGCCGCATCGAGATTGGTCTGCCAGCGGACCGCTTGCTGCCCAGCCGCGATCGAAGCGGCCGCCAGCGTGGCCAGAACCGCCACCAGCGCTTGCCTGTGCGCCCGCATGTGCCGAATCCTCGCTCGAACGGATGGAGAGGGGAAACCGGGAAAAGTGGCCGAACACCATCGGCCCTTTCCATATCGGACCTGCGGCGGCAAGAAGTGTGGGAAATCTAATGGACGGGGCCAATTCTGCCGATGGTAGGCACACAAGGCGGGGGAGAAGGCATGGGGTAGGCGCCGGGGGGAAGAGCCCCCTTGAAAAAGTCGGCAAGGCGGGGTATATGTACGGTAGGGGTGTGATGGCGCGCGTAGCGGAATCCTGGGCGGTGCGAGCCGGGGATGGCTCAGGGCCGAGCGGCTAGGCTGCGGATTCGTGGCGTCCGACCCTTGACACGCCGCAAAAGGCCGGTAAGATAGCGGTAGTTTGAGTTCTCCCTGGCAGGTTGACGCTGCGGCCCATTGATCTCGAATCTCGGGGCCGGTCTTCGCCGGCACGATAAGCGTGTCGGCAATGGAGATATAGAGGCTTCTCGACCTGGTTTTTTCCGCCGGTGACCGCCGTTGGCCCTACTTGGTAGGGAGGTGGACGAGCATGGCGGGCAACGGGGTAAGCTGGCGGGAATGGCAACGGTCGCAGGTGGAGCGCTCGGAAGGCGTCCTGCCGGAAATGAGGCGATAGTCGTCGCAGGACGGGAATAGGTTTCTCGGTGAGCGGTTCCGGCCGTCGCCGCCGGGCTGCTCAGTGCTTCAGGGGCACTGCCGAGCCGGCGCACAGCGTGCGCCTTGAGAGTGCCTCTTTGTTTTTGCTCAGGTAGCTAGACCATGGGAAAGAAGAAACGGGGCCGTATGTACGGCAAGAACGGCCTGCACGGAAGTTACACTCGCAGCCGCTACCGGTCGTTGCGGGAAAGCTCGTTGACCCCCGTACCCAGCAGCAATGGCCAGGAGCCGGAACCCGCCGACAACGGCGAACCCGGCGAACTGCGGCCCGGCGGCGGGGTACTGGAGATGCATCCCAACGGCTACGGGTTCCTCCGCGACCCCGAGGCGAACTACATTCGCCAGCTCAGCGATCCTTTCGTGCCGGGCAGCATGATCGAGAAGTACAACCTCCGCGAAGGGGTGTACATCCGGGGCCTGGTCCAGCCCGCCCGGCGGCAAACGGGCCCCCGGCTCCGCGAAATCCACGAGGTGGACGGCATCCCGCCGGAGGAATACCCCTCGGTCAAAACGTTTGACCAACTGACGCCCATCAACCCCGAGTTCTGGCTGCGCCTGGAGACGGGGCCCACGCCCATCACCACGCGGGTCATGGACCTGCTCACACCCCTGGGCAAGGGGCAACGCGCGCTGATCGTGGCCCCGCCCCTCACCGGCAAGACCATCCTCTTGCAGCACATCAGCCAGGCCATCGGCAAGAACTACCCGGAGATCAAGCAGTTCATCCTGCTGATCGACGAGCGGCCCGAGGAAGTCACCGATATGAAGCGAAACGTCCCGGGCGAAGTGGTCGCCAGCAGCCTGGACCGGGACATCGAAAGCCATGTGCGGCTGTCGCAACTGATCGTCGAACGCTGTCGGCGCCTGGCCGAGATGGGCAAGGACGTGTTCCTCTGCCTCGATTCGATCACCCGCTTGGCCCGGGCCTTCAACAAGTGGGTGGGCAACACCGGTCGCACGATGTCGGGCGCCGATGTCGCCCAGACGCTGAGTCTCATGACCGGCGGCGTGGACATCAAGGCCATGGATATCCCTAAGAAGCTCTTTGCCACGGCCCGGTTGTTCGAGGAGGGCGGCTCGCTGACCATCGTGGGCACGGCGCTGATCGACACCGGCAGCCGCATGGACGAGCTGATCTTCCAGGAGTTCAAAGGCACCGGCAACATGGAACTGGTGCTGGACCGGCGCCTGGCCGATCGCCGCGTGTGGCCGGCCATCGATATCACCCAGTCGGGCACTCGGCGCGAAGAGAAACTCCTCCCGCCAGAGACACTCCACGCGGTCACCATGTTGCGGCGCACCCTGGCCAGCATGCACCCGGTGGACGCCATGGAGCAACTGACGGCCAAGCTGGCCAAGTTCAAGTCGAATCAGGAGTTCATCGACCTGATTTCCGGGGCGCACGTCGTGGACTGAGCCGTCCGGGACGCATGGGCCGGGATAGCCGACGGCACCCTCTGGAAAACGCTGGCGGGCTGCCTTTGGCCGCGGCCATCGCCGCCCGAACCTCGGCATGAGCCACACGGCAGTGGCCAAAACGCCAATTCTCGCAACGTAGCTTGCGAAATCGTGAAATTGGCTCTCAAAAGGCCTAATGCCCGTCTGTTTTTTAGCCGTCCGGCCAAGGCGGGTCCGATGACATCGCAGCTCACTGTAGCCTGCAACGCTCTAAGTTCCTCATTCTCAAGGACTTAGTGGCATCGCTGGCGACTCCGTGGGAGCGCCACAGCCGGCAGCAGCGGCCAGATTGCCAGCCGACCGACGGACGCATGGAATTGCCCAACCATGAGGCCCGCTGCAATTATGCCACTCACATTAGAAAATATAATCATAAGTATTAGTAAGTGCAGGATTCCTGATACTTCCTGGCGGAGTACAATCGGCCTACTGATGCAGGTGTCCGCTGGCTTTTCAAGGAGTCTTGCTTGTGAATCTCAACCGCCCCAATGCCAATGACGCCACCGGTACGGTCAACCGGTCCCGCTCGGTCGTGCCGCAATCCGGCCTGTGTTCCCGCTGCCTGGATGGGTGCAAAGGCAACTGCGAGGTCTTCCAGGCCAGTTTCCGCGGCAGGGAGCTGATCTACCCCGGACCGTTCGGCGAGGTCACCGCCGGTGCCGACAAAGACTACCCGGTCGATTACTCGCATCTGAACATCCAGGGGTACGCCTTGGGCGGCAACGGCCTGCCCGAGGGGTTGCCGGCCAATCCCGATACCTGCACCTTCCCGGCGGTCTCGATCACCACGGAGTACGGCTGGGACCGCAAGGTTCGCATGGCGGCCCCGGTCTTCACCGGCGCGCTGGGCTCCACCGAGATCGCCCGCAAGAACTGGGAGCACTTTGCGGTGGGGGCGGCCATCTCGGGCATCACGCTGGTCTGCGGCGAGAATGTCTGCGGGGTCGATCCGCAGTTGGAACTCAACGCCCAGGGCAAGATCCAGCGCTCGCCCGACATGGACCGCCGCATCGAGACCTATCGCCGGTACCATCGCGGCCTGGGCGAAATCCTGGTGCAGATGAACGTCGAGGACACCCGGCTGGGCGTGGCCGAGTATGTGATCGACAAGCACGGCCTGGAGACCATCGAACTGAAGTGGGGCCAGGGGGCCAAGTGCATCGGCGGCGAGATCAAGGTCAACTCGCTGGAGCGGGCGATCGAACTCAAGAAACGGGGCTACATCGTCACGCCGGACCCCGAGGACCCGGTCATCCAGCGGGCCTTCCGCGAGGGGGCCATCAAGCAGTTCGAGCGCCACAGCCGGCTGGGGTTTGTCGATCGCGAAGGCTTCCTCAAGGAGTGCGAGCGGCTCCGCCGCCTGGGCTTCAAACGGATCACGCTCAAGACCGGCGCTTACGGGCTGCGGGAACTGGCCATGGCGATCCGCTGGGGCAGCGACGCCAAGATCGATCTGTTGACCATCGACGGCGCGCCGGGCGGTACGGGCATGAGCCCCTGGCGGATGATGGAGGAATGGGGCGTGACCAGCATCTACCTGCACTCGGCGGCCTGGCAGTTCGCCGACCGGCTGGCCAAGCGCGGTCTCCGCGTGCCGGACCTGGCCTTCGCCGGCGGCTTCAGCGCCGAAGACCACGTGTTCAAGGCCCTGGCCCTGGGCTCGCCGTTCGTCAAGGCCGTGTGCATGGGCCGGGCACTGATGATCCCCGGCATGGTCGGCAAGAACATCGGCCTGTGGATGAACAACGGCGGCCTGCCCAAGACCGTCAGCCAGTACGGCAACACACTGGAAGAGATCTTTGTTTGCTGGGAGCAGGTGGCGGAACTCGTCGGCCGGGACGAGATGAAGCACATCCCGCTGGGCGCTGTGGGCATCTTCTCCTATGTGCAGAAGCTTTCGGTGGGGCTCCAGCAGCTCATGGCCGGCGCGAGGTGCTTCAGCATCCCGGCCATCACGCGGCGGGAACTGATGAGCCTGACCCGCGAGTGCGCCGACGTGACCGGCATCCCCTACGTGATGGATGCCTACCGCGAAGAGGCCGAGGCCATCCTGGACTCCTGAGCTTGTGCCTCTTCAGCCCGGGCGCCCTGCAAGCCGCGGGGTGATCGGGGCGGGCTGCCCGGCCGCTACGGCGGCGCGGGGCTGGCCGTGCGCATCGCGATATGCCACAATGGGCCGCCGGGCCGCACGCCAGGCGGCCCCTGTTTTGCGCATCCCCGTTTTCGTGCACCCCGGGAGAGACCGAGCGATGCTGGCAGTGGCCAACCTGATGCTCGCGGCCGCAGCAGTGCTTGCCGGGCCGCCCCAAACCCACCCCGTACCGGCCCCGTGGACCGCCACCGTCGAGGTCGAGGAGGAGGTGTACCGCTACGAACCGGCCAACAACGGTGCGGGCCCCATGTGGTGCAGCGGCTCGACATGCCTGGTGCGTGTGGGGCAGGAGGTTTTCGCCAGCGGGCTGGAAACCCTGCCGGACGCCAAACCGCTGAATAACTGCCGCTGGCTGTTGTTCCGCCGTACCGACCGGGGCTGGCAGCGGGTGCAGGCCGATCCCTCGGGCCGC
>JBBIQF010000086.1:0-15880 GCA_037442445.1 Planctomycetaceae bacterium | reverse complement strand
TCGTCCACGCCTGCCGCGATGTCGTGCGCGTGGGGCGGATCCCTCGGGCCGCACACGCGAGCGCTTTCCTTTGGCCACTTTCGCCGGGGGTCCGGTGTTTCTCTCGGCCAATCCCACCCTGGTCAAAGACCCCAATGCATCGGCCGGCCCGGCACGGCCGGAAATCCTTCAGTTCGATCCGGCCCGGCCGCAAGACCCCTACAAGACCTTGCTGCCCCGCTGGGCAGGCGAGCCCAAGTTCACCGAGCATTCCTACCGCAGCCTGGCCGCCGACGGCCCCGGGCGGGAACTCATCCTCTTCCAGAACGTCGGCTACACGCACGCCGAGTGGGCATTTCTGGACCGGCAGGGCCAGTGGTCGGCCCAAGGCAAGCTGGAGTTCCCGTTTGGCAAGGAGTACGAGAAGCCCCGGCCCATCCGGGTGTGCTATCCCACCGTGGCCCTGAAAGACCGGGCCGTGTTCTTCTGCGGCGTCAGCGACATCGAAGAGCCGAACTCGGCCTGGCGGGAGTTCAAGCGCAAGCTGACCGGGCGAAGCTGGGACTTCGACTTCCGCCGGCTGTTTTTTACCTGGAGCCGGGACATCACCTCAGGCAAGTTCGAGCCGTGGGTGGAGATCGCCTCGCGCGAGAAGACGGCCGGATGGATCATGCCCGCCGATCTGTGGGTTGCGCCGGACGGCGCGGTGCATTTGCTGTGGACCGAACGGGCCATCGATACGCGATTGCGGGAGAAGTTCTTCCCTCACGAGAAGCAGTCGTACGCCCTGAACTACGCGGTGGTCCGCCAGGGCAAGGTGGTGCTGCGCAAGAGCCTGATCGAGGCCCGCGAGGGGCAGCCGGGGCCGATACCCACCGCAGGCCGGTTCCATGTTACGCCCGAAGGAAGGTTGTTCGTCTTCTGTCATGTGGGGGCGAGCCAGGGGCCGGGCAAGCCGCTGGCCGAGAACCGGCTGTTCGAGGTACTGCCCGATGGCTCGGCCGGTCAAAGTGTCCACGTGGGCCTCGGGCATCCGCTGGTGTCGTTCTTTACGGCCACACCGCGGGCCGGCTCGGCCCCGTCGCAGGTCTTGGACCTGTTGGGCACGGCGGCGGACCAGCCGCTGGCCATCCGCTATGCCCGCATCCGAGTGGCTGTGGGCGCTGGCCACGGGACATGAGGCGCGGGATTTGCTGCCCGGGGCGTGCGGCGTCGGTGCGGTACGTGGGGGGAAGCCGGGTGGTTGAACGTGGGGTGTGGGGCCAACGGCGTGGGCTCTGGGCGTGGAGCTTGGTCATTGGGATTTGGGAAGTGAAATCTGAAATTTGAGATTTCAGATTTCAGATTCGAGACCGGCCTTGGTCATTGGGATTTGAGATTTGAAATCTGGGATTTGCGATTTCAAATCTGCCTACGGTCACTACGCGCTGGCGCCCCGTCCTTCTGACCCGGGGGATTCCTGTTTTCCTTAGGCGGCCCGCCTCTCATCCACCTCCCGCTTGGCGTGTTCGCATGTGCGCCGGTAGATTGCGCTGTGGCGCATTTTGGCGCAATTTTCACGCCAAGGCATCTTGCACCATTGACAAGGAAGATCATGCGCCTAGCATGAGTACGGCTTGGGTAGCGCCGAGTATAACCCGCTTGAGGGGGGCACCAGCAACAAGGGTTCGGGCTATGCGTAAGGGTATCCTGTCCGTTTCGGTTGTGCTGTTGGTGGCCGTCCTTCTTTTGGGCGCCTTGGTAAGGCCGGTAAGCGCTGAGCCGCTGTTGCAGCTTTACCTGGAAGGCGCGACGTACGACTCGATTACAGACACTTGGGTCCTTGCGCCGCCAGGCTCGTCCAACGGCCAGCCGTTGCGTTTGTGGGCAATTGGCAATGTGTCGGCCACGCCAAACGACTTGATCGAACAGGTGCGGCTTTCGATCGCCTACGATAAGAGCTGGCGCGATGGAGGCAACGACCTCGTCTTCACGTTCACGCCCAGTACCACCGGCGGGTACGGCGGCTACGATGATCCGTCCACCCCCAGCCAGCCGACGTTTCTCCAGTATGGGGCGGAGAACACCCGGCCCATTCTGGGCGACGGCAGCCCACTGCCCTGGCATGGCATTTTCGGTCCCAATACGGTTTGGCAGGAGTTCTTGCTGGGCGATTTCGACCTGGTGGACTCGCCCATCGGCGACTTCATCGACGTGTTCCCCACTATTCCCACGGTCAATTCCAACAGCACGGCTCGCGGCCAGATCAACGTGTATGAAATCACCGTTTTGTGGACGGGCGGGGTAAGTGCCCACGGAGCCGAGATCCACTTCGACCTTTACAATCACTACGAGGGCAAAAACCACATCAAGGCCCGGTTTGCCCCGTTCTCGCACGACACGGACGCCACGGCGCAGATTGTGCCGGCGCCGCCACCGGTGGTGGGGCTGGTGAGCATGGGATCTGTAGGCGCGCTATTTCACCTTGGCCGGCGGATCGGCCGCCGCAAGCGTTAGTTCCCGGGTGCCGTGGAGTCGCGGTGGGCCAGCCACTGCGGCCTTGTTCGTGAATCTATGCGCCGCTCATGCGACGGGGCCAACGGCAGCGTGTCGGCGTGCGGCCCAGGCGGGCATCTCTGGTTTCCGCAAGCCCGGTGGATTACAGTGGATCGCTATGGAGGACAGCCGGGGGATCTGCGAACAGACCATGGTGGTGATCCTTGCCGCGGGCAAGGGCACGCGCATGGGCCGCGCCGACCTGGTCAAGGTGTGCTTCGAGATCGATGGCACGCCGGCCATCAACCGGCTGATCGAGGTCTTCAAGCGCCAGCGGTTCCGGCGGTTCATGGTGGTGGTGGGGGCCCGGGCCGAGCAGGTGCTGGCCACCGTGTCGGCCGCCCATCCCGGCGTGGTGTTCGTGCATCAGGAGCCGCAACTGGGCACGGGCCATGCGGCCAAGGTGGCGGCCGAGGCCCTGGAGGCCCTGGGCTTTCAGGGCTACGTGCTCTTGGCCATGGGCGACAAGTATCTGGAAGAGCCCGCGCTGGAGGCCCTGGTCAGCGGCTATGTGAAGCAGCGGGCCGACCTGGCCCTGTTGACCATCCCGCGCACGGCAGCCACCGCGGGCTCGGCGGGGCGTGTATTTGTGGATGAAGAGGGCCAGGCCCTGGACATCATCGAATGGGTCGATCTTGCCCGCCAGATGATTGCCGACGACCTGCGTGCGGCGGCATCGGCCGGCCAGCCCGTGCCCAGCTCCGCTGTGCTGGAGGTGGTTGCCCGGCACATCCCGCAGGCCGACAAGCAGGCTCGGGCGGTGGGCGACTTGTTGGCGCTGGCCCGGGGCCGACCGGCCTTGGAACCCGCGGAGATCGAAGCCACCTTGCGTGCGGGCCGATACGACTTGGAGATTGCCGGCCGGCGCTATTCGGGCAAGGAGATCGACCGCCTGGCCGCTGGCGTCAACCCCAGCCTCTATCTGATGCGCATGGAGGTCTTCCGCCAGGCGGTGGGGATGCTGCGCAACGACAATGCCCAGGGCGAATACTACATCACCGACATGGTGCGGCTGCTGGCCAACCTGCGCGACATCGAGGGGCGGCAGCGTTACCGGCTCCGTGCCGTGCCGGTGCCGTGTGCCGAGTGGGTGCAGGGGTTCAACTCGCCCGACGAATTGCTGGCCATTCAGGACTACGTGCGGCGGAGCAAGCTGCGGGTGGCGGCGGCCGAGGTGGGCCCCCGGCCGGCCCTGGGGCCTTCGCAGTACGCCCCGGTACGGCAGTGGCTGGCCCGGATCGAGGCCTGCCGGGCCCCGGTGCGCCGCTGGCTGGCTCGCATCTACGGGCAGCATGAAGCCCTGCACCGGCAGAAGCTGCGGGACCTGGCCGCGGTGCTGGAGTGTTACGGCAAGCGGTTCGGCATGGACCAGAAGGTGTGCGTGGTGCGGGCGCCGGGCCGGGTGAATCTCATGGGCCGGCACATCGACCACCGCGGCGGGGCGACGAACTTCCTGGCCATCGACCGGGAGACGCTGGCCGTGGCCGGTTTCCGCGACGACGACGCCGTGCTGGCGGTCAACACCCAGCCGGGGCGCTTCAAGGCCGTCGACTTCCGCGTGGGCGAGCTGATCGGGCGCTTCGCCTGGAGTGATTGGCTGGACTTCGTCAACAGCGATTGGGTCCGCAACCTGCTCTACGCGGCATCGGGCGATTGGGGCAATTACATCAAGGCGGCCATGCTGCGTTTGCAGCATCGGTACCAGGACGTGCGCGTGCGGGGGATGAACCTGGCCATTTCGGGCAATGTGCCCATTGCCGCGGGCCTAAGCAGCAGTTCCACGCTGGTGGTGGCCACGCTCCAGGCCGCCATCGCCTTGAATGGCTTCGATCTGACCAGCCAGCAGTTCATCGACCTGTGCGGCGAGGGGGAATGGTTCGTGGGTTCCCGGGGCGGGGCGGGGGACCACGCGGCCATCTATCTGGGCCAGCGGGGCAAGATCGCCCATGTAAGCTACCTGCCCTTCCGGGTGGAGAAGGTGTTCGACGCCCCGGCCGACTACCAGCTTCTGGTGGCCAACAGCCATATCCCGGCGCCCAAGAGTGCGGCGGCCCGCGACCAGTTCAATTCCCGCATCGCCGCGTACAACCTGGGGCTGGCTTTGCTGAAAAAACGGTGCCCGGAGTTGGCCCCCTCGGTGGAGCATCTGCGGGACCTGGACCCGGCCCGGCTGGGCCGGCCGCCAAGCGATATCTATCGCGCTCTGCTCCAGGTGCCCGAGGTGATGACCCGCAAGGACTTCCGCGAGACCCTCTGGCCGGAGCACCGCGAGTTGCTCGAGGCGAACTTCGCCACCCACGCCGAGCCGCCCTGCTACCATCCTCGCGGCGTGCTTTTATTTGGCATTGCCGAAATCCAGCGGAGCCGGCAAACGGTTGCCCTGTTAGAGTCGGGCCAGGTGGAGGCGTTCGGCCAGTTGATGCGGATTAGCCATGATGGCGACCGGGTGAGCCGGCCCGGGCCCGACGGCAGTTATCGCCCCTGGCAGGCCGATTGCAGACCTGGCCAGCGAGGACCCCCAGCGGGTGTTGCGGGCCCAGTTGGCCATGCAACCCGGCTACTATGCGTGCAGCACGCCGGAGCTCGACGAGCTGGTGGACATCGCCTGCTCGGTGCCAGGCGTGGTCGGCGCCCAGTTGGCCGGCGCGGGGCTGGGCGGTTGCGTGATGATTCTGGCCCGCAAAGAGAGTGTGGCCAAAGTCCGCAAGGTGCTGGCGGCCAGGTATTACCGGCCGCGTGGTCTGGAGCCGGCCGCGGTGCCGTGCATCACAGTGGAGGGCGCGGGGCTGGTCGAGTTTTAGGCCCTCTCCGAGCCGCCAACCGAGCCGCGACCGCCACCCAGCGGGCTTGGCGGGCGGTCCCACGGCACCAAGCAAGCCGCGACCGCTCTCCGAGCCGCGACCGCCAGGGAGCGGCCCAGCGGCGAAGCGGCAAATCGCCCGATTGCACCGGGCGCTGACGCGCCCGGCTCGTGGCGGAGGCCCGAGGACACCGGGCGCTGACGCGCCCAGCGTGTGGACCCGGCAGGGCCCCTTTGCCCCGCCACTGCCCCGCCGATTGCCCGGCATGTATCATTCTGCGGCGGGCCTGTCGAGGCCAGCGGCCAGGCCGAGGCCCAGTTACTGCCGGCCAAGGCGGTACGGTCGGCGGTCTGGCCGCAGCCGGGCCGGCCGAAACGGCCCAAGCGCAAACCGATCATCGTCATCCCTGGCACAGGAGTTTTCCCATGCAACGGCGTACATTTCTCGGGGGGGTGGCCGGAGTCGCCGGTGGTTTGGCCCTCCCCGCCCAGCTCGTTCCGCCTGTGGAAGCCGCAGAGGGGGGGAGTTCGCCAGCAGGCCTGCCCCAGCGGACCTTGGGACGCACAGGCCGCAAAGTGTCCATCGTCGGTTTCCCCGGCTTGTGCCTGGTGCATTACGACCAGAAACGATGCACCGAGGGGCTGCACGCCGCCCTGGACCGGGGGGTGAACTACTTCGACGTGGCCCCCGCCTACGGCAACGGCGATGCCGAGACCAAGATGGGCATCGGCCTGGAAGGCATCCCCCGCGAGCGCTACTTCCTGGCCTGCAAGACGAACAAGCGGGACGGCCAGCAGGCCCAGCTTGAGCTGGAACGCTCGCTCAAACGGCTGAAGACCGATTACTTCGATCTGTACCAGCTCCACCACCTCCGCTATCCCGCCGAGGTCAAACAGGCCTTAGGCCCCGGCGGTGCGATGGACGTCATCCTCAAGGCCAAGGAGCAGGGGAAGGTCAAGTACATCGGCTTCTCGGCCCACACCACCAAAGGCGCCCTGGAAGCCATGCGGGGGTTTGCCTTCGACACGGTCATGTTCCCCATCAACTTCGTGGAATGGTTCCAGCGGGGCTTCGGGCAAGCCGTGCTCGAGCTGGCCCGCAAGCAAGGGGCCGCTGTACTGGCCATCAAGACCATGAGCCGGGGCCTCTGGCCCGAGGGGGCCGAGCGGACGCGGAAGTGGTGGTACCGCTCGGTGGAAGAGGCGGACGAGGTGGACCTGGCCTGGCGATTCACCCTCTCGCAGCCGGGTGTGGTGGTGGGATTCCCGCCGGCGTTCCTCGACCTGTTGGACAAGGCCATCGAGGCCTGCCGCAACTACCGGCCGATCACCGAACCCGAGGTAAACCGCCTGCGCGAAATCGCCAAGACCTGCCTTTCGGTGTTCGAGCGGGAAGAGGCCAAGGTGGCCATCGGGCCGTGCGGCCAGCCGGTCTTTCCCGATAGCCCCCACGAGTGCGGCAAAGCGGCGATCGCCTGAAGCGGGCGAAAACCGAGGGCGGCCGCGCCACGGCCGGTGACGCCCAATGCGTGCAGACCGCTGGCCGGCTGCGACGGCCCGATCGGGTTGGCTTTGCCTTTTGCAGATGCCCGCGGATCGCCCCGCGGTGTCATTGCCCTTGGACCCAGGCTTGAAGCGCTTCGCGCCGGGCTGCCGGATCGCCGAGCGCCAGCTTCGCCCCCCGGCCCTCGCCGAGGATAGAGTCGTACACGGCGATGGCCTGGTCGTTGGGCACAAGTTGGCGGAGCTGGTAATAGCGGACCTCCAAGAGCACCGCAGCCCCTGCATGGGGCGAAACCACCCGCGAAGCCAGTTGGGTCATCCGGGGCTTTGCGCGATCGACCACAGCCCACGGCACGGGCTGAAGCGTGCATCGCTCGTCGACGTATTTCAAGAATTGCTCGGCCAATTCGGGCGCCGGCACTTTGGGGACCGGGGCGTTGGGCGGCGGCACAGGCCCCATCGGGCCGGGCACCGCAGCTGCCAGGGGTGCCGGGAACGTCGCCACCACCCGCTCTTCAATCACGTCGAACAGCTCGATCTTGCGGGCCTGGGGCGGGGCGGTCTGTGCGGCTGGGGATGCACTGCCGGCCTCGGGCACCGTCTGCACGATCACCAGCAGGTCCACGGCACGCCGCTTGGCCGCCGCGATCAGTTCGTGCCGCCGTCCTGTACGCAGCACCGCCACCTGGCGGCAACGGGGATCGCCCGTCTCGGGCCAGGCCCCGAACACCCGGTTGCCCAAACGCTGGTCCAGCCCCGTCACCAGGGCCAGGCTGAGCGTCTTGAGGTCTTTCTCCAGCGTCTCGGGCAGGGGGGCAGCGTCGGCCCGTTCCACCCCGCAGGCCCACCGCAGTCCGAACACCGGGCGATTGCCCAGCGGATACCACTGCATCTGCTCGCGAAACGCGGCGTCATCGCCCGCCAACAGCTCGGCCACCACTTGGGCCAGGTAGGCCCGGCTGGCCTCCTCCAGGGCGGCCTCGATGGGGTTGAGTTCGATATCGGCTGGCGGCGCCCCCTGGATCACCTTGGCCCCCGCAGCGGGTTTGCCGAACTCGGCAGGGTTGAACGAGACCAAATCTTCGGCCGGGGGAAGGTCGGCCGGGCTGGGCTTGGCGGGCGTGGTGGCTGTGGGCGTGCCGCGGCCTGCCGGCTGGACCGGCGCCGCCGCAAGAAGCGCTGGCTTCCCGGCTTGGCCCGCGGGTTTCTCCGCCGGCTTAGGTGCAGCCTGGCCGCTGGTGTCCGCGCTGGCCACTTTGGGCGCATATTTCCAGGGGTGATCGCGCCGGTCCACCTCGCGCATCGTGTACCACGCACCGCTGGCCCCAATGCCGGCGCACACCAGCGCCCCAAGCATTCCCAAAAGCGCCCCGGCAAACCGCCGCCGATACGGCGGTGCAAAAAAGGCGTTATAGAGGAACCAGCACACAGCGGCAAAAAGCCCCACCAATCCGCCGGCCACCACCAGCCAGCTCAGCGCCACCCCAAACCGCGGAAACAGGAATATCATGAGGACGAAGAACGCGAAACCGCCCAGGGCGGCTATGGCAAGGGCCAGGCGGGTTTCCAAACGCAGCTTGCCCCGCGACCGCAAGGTGTACGCCGCCTGGGGCTCCAAGAGCACGGGCCCGGCCGGCACCCCGGCCTTCAGCTCCTCTTCAAGCACGTCCAGCAACGGACTTACAGGCGCAGGCCCCGCCGCAGGTCCCCCTCCCACGGCAATCGGGGCACCACATCGCGGACACGGAATCACCCGGCCCGCAAACGAATCGGGCACGGTGCATTCCGTGGCGCATCGTCCGCATGGCACCCGCAGGGGCATGGCGACCTCGATCGACCCCGACCGTGCCCCAAGGCGGTCCAAGGGCCAGAAAAGAGAATCTATTCTTGCACGGCCACCACTCACCCCCAGATGTCAGAATAGAGACCTGCCGGCCCGGCGTCAATCGCCGGCCGGCCAAAAGCCGCCCTCTTGTGCGAAAAAACGTGCGCCGAGCAAACCGGCCAAGCCCGGCCCGTTGCCCCAACCCACTGGGGGCAAACCAATTGCAACGCTACGGCCCTACGCCCCGCGTGCTGCACCAGACCGAGATGCGATCGCGCCGCGGAGCCGCCGGCACTGCCCCGTCGTCCAATACTTTGGCCGCAGGTTGCTACCGATGGTACCCCAGCGACTTGATCACCGCCAGCATCTCTTCGTAGGTGATGAACCGCCGGCGATGCCGCAGCTTGTAGCTATCGATGGCCTGGGCCAACTCCCTGGCCTCGGGCGAGAGTTCGGCATGGCTGTTGGCGAACTGCCGCCGCTCCACTCCCGGGGGCCCCAACGAAGTGTCATAGGTCCTTCGATCGACAAACGTCGGGCTGGAGACTTCGCACTGCGACATGGTTTCCTCCTCCTTAGAGCGGGCGGCGGCGGTAGGTGGGCCCATAAGAAAGCCTCTTGTGAAAGTATAGCCTCTACAACACGGGACGTGGTTTCCCCCCTGGGCACGCCCCGGCGGACGGCCCCACCCCACCCTGGAAGCAATTCGAACTATTGAGCCGGCCCTGGGCACCTTTGGGCGGCTGGCCGTCAGAGGGATGGTGCATCGTAAATGCTGTTCTATAAAAGGGTTACGGCGCCATATCCAGCCGGCACCTCTGGCGATTTACCGCTGGAGGCTGCCGACCGGCTGCTGGGCCAATCGCATCCGATCGAGGAACTGCTGGCTGGGCAAATAATTGGGGTCAAGCCGCAAGGACTCTTGGGCAGATGCCAAGGCCTGCGTCCCCTTGCCGGCCTGCCATTGCGCCTGGGCAAGGTAGTACAGGAGTTCAGGCGAGGGCGGGCCGCGGCCAAGGGCAGCGGCGAGCGACTCGGCAGCGTCATCGGGCCGGCCAAGTTCCAACTGCACCACGCCTAAGGCCATGAGCACGGCTTGCGGCTCGTCGCCGGGGGCGTAGCTATCGGCCAGGTTTTCAAGCACGATGAGGGCACGCTGCGGCTGATCGTGCTGGCGGTATAGCTCAGCCAATTCCCAGTGCAGTTGGCGGTCGGCCGGGGCGTAATGGACGGCCCGGTGGAGGTCGGCCAGAGCCTGCTCGGTCCTGCCGGCTGCCCGGTGGATACGGCTCCGCACGGCCCAGGCCGCGGCAAAACGCGGGTCCACGTCCAACGCCTCCTGGGCCGACGCCATAGCCCTGTCCACCCGGCCCAATGCCAGGTGCATTTCGGCCAGCCGAACGCGAACCGCTGCGCTGCGGGGCTCCAGCCGAGCTGCGGCTTGGAGCTGCCCGATCGCCTCCTCGCGGTGGCCGCCGTTCCAAAGCGCCTCGGCATACGCCTGGCGCGCATCGGCGTTGGCCGGGTGGGTCCGCACCGCCTGGCCGAGGAGTTGCTCGGCTTGGGCCCACTGGCCTTGATCCATGGCCGCCACGCCCTGCTGCCAGAGCTGGCGGCTGGCCGCGACCCGGCCAGACCCGGCCCCCTCGAGCCCCGGAAGCCGGCAGCCCGCGCTCATCGCCATTGCCACCAGCACGATCCACCAATTCCCGGGATAAGCGTTGCCCATGCGCAGTTGCCGTGCGGGCAGCCGGGAGGTTCATCGCCCGGCAGCCTGGGTCCTCCCACGTCGGTTCGGCCTGGCATCATAGCGGGCCTCCCCAATTCGGGCCATGCCAATTGTGCATTTTGAATTTTGCGGAAAAGAACGTGGGAAAGGATAAAAAGCCGTGCCGCTTTGTCGTGCGGTTCACGCGGTGCCCCGCCCGCCCGGCTTGGCGTCGCCAAAAAATCGGCCTTGACGGGTTTTGGAAAAGGTTTTATCTTCCGGCCCACGTGATGAGCACACCAGTCCGCTTGGTAGCTCCAAGCGGCAGCGATAAGCCACGCAGGTTCCACGTGGACGGGTCTGCATCGGGGAGCCGGCCCCAAGGGGCGGGTTCCTGCGGACCACGAAGCGCGGACCGCCGGCATGGACGCCCATGCGGCGCGCTTCGAGTACACTTTGCGGGGTGCCGGGCTAGTGGCCGTGACGGCCGGCCTGTGGCCGCCCCGGAATAGACGCGGGCCACTTGGCCTGCGCGAGTAACCCGAGGGGTATTCGCGCCCCTATCGAAGGCCTCTGGACGGCATACGCACCAGCAGCCTACCCATCGCTCCCGGAAAAGTATAGTGTCCTTTGCCCCCCTGGGACGCGGCCTTTCCGGGGGCCTTTTTTTGCGCATCGCGCTGTTGGCCAAGCGCTGGTGCGTGCTCGGCTTCGAGGGGGGTTCACCCCTGTTCCTCGACCTCCGGGTGCATCCAGCGGTTCAACAGGGGGACTAGGGCCACGCAGATCAATCCCGCGGCAAGGGCACCCAGAGCGACATTGCCGAAAACCTCGCCATAGACATGGCAGGTTTCGTGGGGCGGGGGGATCACTGGCGCCTCGCCGTCGCCGTGGGTCACGCCGGTGAACTGTGCGATGATGGCCGCCAGGAGCTGCGAAAACGCCGTAGCCAAGAACCAGACGCCCATCACCGTGCTGACCAGGCGGCGGGGCGACAAGCGGGTCACCATCGACAACCCCACCGGCGACAGGCACAGTTCGCCGGTGGTGTGCAGCAGGTAGCCCAACAGCAGCCACGCCATGCCCGTCATGCCGCGGCTATCGGCGACCTTGGCCGCGTACCAGAACACCACAAACCCCAGGCCGAGCTGGAGCAGCCCCAGCGCGAACTTCATGGTCGTGCTGGGTTCGAGCCCTCGGCCCGCCAGGTAGCTCCACAAGGCACTGAAAACAAGCCCGAACAGGAGGATATACACGGGGTTGACCGCCTGGAACGAGGAGGCAGGTATCTCCGACCCGCCGATGCCCATGCCCACGTTCTCGGGGACCACTGTCCACTGGAGTGTCCTTTCGGCTACGGGGAGTTTTTCGTCGGCCGAAGCCTCGCGGAGCCTGACCAGCGCGGTCATGGTGAGCACATCGTACTGGGCCAGGGTGGCGAGGAGTTTTTCGGCCTCCTCCCGGCCCTCGCGGCGCTGGGCGGCGACACGCCGGACCGCGGCGGCGATCCGCTCTTGCATCTGCGGATGGCCATTGCGGTGCCCCAATTGCTCCTGGCTGAGCAGAGGGAGTTCGGCCAATTGCGGGTCGCTGGTCTTCAGGGGCAGGCGGAAGGTGATGGTCCGGCCCACATCGTCGGCCGTAATCTGCCTGGCCTCCCGCACCCGGTCCACATTGCGGTCCGTAAAGTTGTTGATCGAGCTGCCCGCCTGCTCGAAGAACGCCCAGAACAGCATGGAGAAGAAGGTGAGGATCAGCACCACGTACATCCGGTGCCGGGCAATGGTGTCCAGCGAGAAGGTTTCGTACAGGATGTAAACGGCGGCGGCCAGGCCGGCCAGAAGCAGGATCAGCCCGGCGGGCCGGCTGATTTCCTGGAGCACGATCGCCAGCACGCGGACCGCCACATGGGGGCTCGCCTTGAGTTGGTCGATGGTCTGGTCGCCCACCAGGCTCACGGGCCGGCCGTTTTCGACCACCGGCGCAAATCCCGAGACCAAGAGCACGAAGGCGGCGATGGCCACCAGCGTGCCCAGGTACACCAGGCCCGGGGCCGAAAGGGGCCCCAGCAGCCGGCGGCGAAGGCGTGCGGCGTCGGGCGGGGCGCCGGCCCCCGGCGGTATGCCTCCCCGCTGCAACGCGACCAGCGCCACACCGGCCGCAATCAGAAGCGAGATCGCGGTGAACCCGTTGGCCGCCTTCGAGAGCGGATTGTCGCCCAGCCAGCCGAGGCTGACCGCCGTGGCGATCGCCCCGCCGAGAATCAGGACCTGGGTGAACCGGGTCGGCGCGACGAACACCGCCACGCCCACCAGCATTCCCAGGGCGGCCAGCCCGAACCCATACGACCACCCGTAGTTCTCGCCCACGTAGGCGCACAACAGGGGCGACATGGCCGCCCCCAGGTTGATCCCCATGTAGAAAATCGTAAACCCGCCGTCCCGCCGGCGGCTGCCCGGCGGATACAACGAGCCGACGATGGTGGAAATATTCGGTTTGAAAAAGCCGTTGCCGCAAATCAATAGCGCCAGCCCCAGGAAGAACAAGAGGCTCCGGGGGACGGGCACCACGGCGTCGAAGGCCGACATGGCCGGGCCAAAAGGCCAGAACACCTCGGGGTCCGCCAGGGTGAGGAACGACTCGCCGGCGGCCATCAGCAAGCCCCCGAAAATGACCGATTGCCGCGCTCCCAGCAGGCGATCGGCCAGCATCCCCCCGAAAAACGGAGCCATGTACACCAGCGCCGTATACGCCCCGTACACCGCGATGGCGTCCGGGTCGCCATACGAGAGGAACCCCTTGACCATGTACAAGATCAACAGGGCCCTCATGCCGTAGTACGAAAACCGCTCCCACATCTCGGCAAAAAAGAGGGTGAACAAGCCCACCGGGTGGCCAAACAGCGTGGGGCTTTGCGGTTCGGGCGATGACGGCATCGATGCAGCCTCCTCAAGCGGTATTGGGGAAAGAACGGGATCGGCCCCGGGCGGGAATCTTCCATCGCCGCTAGGGCGGCCGCTTTTCGGCCCGCGTATGGCCTGCTACGGGCTTTGCAAATCGGCCACCAGCGCCCGGGGATTGAGGTCCTCGCCGGTGGCATGGCGCGCCAGTTCGTTCCATTTGAGGGTCCGGCCGGGGGCGAAGACCTTCTGCTTGAGGAACTCGCCTGCGGCGGGGTTTCCCGGATAGATGGCCCGGCGGGGGTCGGCCCCCGGCAGCACCTGCCGGACCAGGGCGTGGTGCACCTGCGAGGCGAACAACTCGCCCATCATGTAATTGTGGTAGTACGCCGGCGCCTGCACGATGTGGATTTTGGCGGCGTAGTCCGGGGCATTGCGCCCCTCGGGCCGGCGGACCTCCTGGTATTTCTCCACCAGGTCCCACCACAGCCGGTTCAGGTCCTGGTCGGGATTCTCGTACATCGCCATCTCGAACCGCAGCATGACCTGGCACCAGCGGGAGAACACCAGCACCCGGTTGCGCCGCAGCCGGGCCGCCGAGGCGTCGTACCCCTTGGGGTCGGGCACCGAAATGCCCATCTTCTCCAGCCACGCGGCACTATCGACGAACCGCTCGAACATCATGGCGATTCCCTCGGTGCACAGGGCGTGGGCATCGGTCCGCAGCACGTACGGGACGCTGGCCGGAATGTTCTTGCTCGAATACACCCCGTGCCCCAGCTCGTGGAGCATGGTCGAAAGCCAATAGCGGTTGGGCACGATGTTGGCCAGCACCCGCACATCGCCGGCCCGGTCGATATCGGTGCAGAAGGCGTGCGGGTTCTTGCCCGGCTTCTCGTACAGGTCGCTGCGGACGAGGATGTCGTCCACCGGCAGTCCGATGCCCGCGTAGAACTCGCGGCACACCCGCAGGATATCGGCCTTGGCGAAGGCGTCCTCGGCCAGGTGCGGGAACACCTCCGGCGGTTCCTGGAAGAACGGATCATGGTAGTGCCAGGGGCGGAGTTCCTCGACCGAAATGCCGTAGCGCTTGGCCAGAATGGCATCGAACTCGGCCTTGGCCTGGCGGAACGGCTCGCGGGTCAGCCGGTCCAGCTCGTCGAACAGGGCCACCACCTGAGCCTGGCTCTGCTCGCCCAGGAACAATTGCATGGCGTGATAATTCCGGAAACCCAGGCTGCGGGCGGCCTGATTGCGGAGGCGAACCAGCTCGGCCAGCCCGGGCGCCACCCGCGGCGCGACCGCCTTGCTCGCCTCCCACACCGCGCGCCGCTGGGCCGAATCGTTCGACTCGCGCAGGATCTTGCGGATCTGGCTGTCGGTCAGTTCCTTGCCATCTACCTTGGCCCGGAAATTGTTGAACGCCTGCTCGATGGCGTTGGACTTCTCCAGAATCCGCTTGAGCAGTTCGGGATCGACCTGGCGGGCCAGATACTGGAGGTAAAGCACGTCGATCTGCCGGGCCAACAAGGGGCCGCGCACGCCGGCTTGCTTGATGGCCTTGAGTTCGGCGAAGGTGTTCTTGTCGGCCAGGGCCAGTTCGAGCTTGGTTTCGGCCTCCTGCTTGCGCCGGTAGTCTTCATCCTTGCCGCTGACGTTGGCATCCCACCACCGCAGGCCCACCTCGATTTCCAGGGGGCGGATGGTCTGCTCGTGCCGGGCGATGAACTGGCGGGCACGGGCATCGGCATCTTCGGCCGCCATGGCCGCCACCGCCCAAAGGGCCAAACCCGCTCCGCACGCGAAATCCCAGATCGACATAGCACGCCCTTTCCGCATTGGCCGCTCTCCCGCCACGCCCGAGGCTGGGAACCCTCCCGCCGGGCCCAACCCCCGAGGCGAATATACAAACCACGTCATTCTATCCGGCAGGCCGGCCGACGCAATCGCCGGGTTTGCAAGACCTGGAGTCCGCCGGACGCGGCGGAGCAAGGCGGAGCGCGGCGGACGCGACGGAGCGCGTCCCTCCACCCCGGGCCACGCCGTTGGAGGGCCACGCTCCGTCGTGGCCGGACACGTGACGCAAAACGCCGGACGCGGCGGAGCAAGGCGGAGCGCGGCGGACGCGACGGAGCGCGTCCCTCCAGGCCGGGCCGCGCTCAAGCAGCAACCCCCGGCGCTCGACAGCCGAACGGGCGGCAAGTACAATCGCCAACCTATGGGTACGCTTCGCAACCCAGGGTGAAGGCGGAGGGTCAGATGATTGGGCATGGCATCCGGCGGCGTGTATGGCAACTCGGCCCTTGGCCTGGCAAGCCGCTGAGGGCTTGGCTCGGCCTTGGCCGGCGAGGCCTCTGGACGGCCGGCGCCGCCGCCTTGTTGCTGGGCGCGGCCTCGATGTTGGTCGGCGCCGAGCCGGCCCGCCGCCAAGGCCCGCCACCCAATTTCCTCATCGTCGTGGCCGACGACATGGGGTATTCCGACGCGGGCTGCTACGGGGGCGAGATTGCCACGCCGCATTTGGACCGGCTGGCGGCTGGCGGGTTGCGGTTCACCCAGATGTATTCCACAGCGCGGTGCTGGCCTTCGCGGGCGTGCATCCTGACCTGCTATAACGCCCAGCAGGTCCG
>JBBIQF010000085.1:0-31538 GCA_037442445.1 Planctomycetaceae bacterium | reverse complement strand
GGCAGACAACCAACACCGAACTCGAAGTAAGCCGACCCCCTCTACCGGCGCACCGGTCGGCACCCAGCCATTCCACCCTCGCCGCGGGCACCCGTCAGGCCAACCGGCCTTCACCCCCCCGGCAGGCGATGCAGACGAGACCGAGCCCCCCCCTGCCGAAGCCCCCCAGGAAGCCGAGCTTGCACCTCGATCTGCCGAGCTAGACGCCCGCCAAGCCCAACTGCACGCCTGGCAGATCGAACTAGACACTCGCCAAACCGAATTGGACCGCCGCCAGGCGGAATTGGAAAAGCACCAAAAAGAGCTGCACGAACTCCAAACCGACCTGCAAGAGCGGCAGGCCGAGCTTACAAAGCGCCAAGCGGATTTGGAATCGCGGCAAACGGAACTCGATCGCCTCCGGGCGGACTTGAAAAACAAAGGCGCAGACATCGAAGCCCTTCAAGCGGACCTGCGTCACCAGCAAGCAGACCTCCAAAGCCGCCAGGCCGCCCTGGAAGACCGCTGGGCCCAACTGGAGATGCGGGAGCGGGACCTGAATGCCCGGCAAGAGGCGCTCGGCCAGCTTGAAAGCCAATGCCGCGCCCGGCAAGAGGAACTAGCCCAGTGGGAGCAGTCGCTTCAAGAGCGCCATCACGAGATCGACCAGCGCCTTGCAGGCCTCCAACGGCGCGAAGCGGAACTGGCCGAGCGCGAAGCCGAACGGACTCAGCGCACACACCCACTGGCCACGCGCGAAAACCAACCGGCCGGGCACCAGCCGCCGGCCGCTGAGGGCAGCCAAAGCTTGGCGGCCGGCGTACCCGGCCCGTTACTTCCGGCCTCGCAGGGCCAAACGGCGTCGGCCGCTTGCGGCTGGGCCACCGAGGAAGGCGACTCGGCCACCGAGACGGCAGCCGATGCTTCGCAATGGCCATGGTCGTTGGTTACCGCCGATAAGTCCCAGTCGCCCAGCGCCCCGGTCGATGCGGAGACCATTTTCCGGCGTCTGGGCATTCGCCCCCCGGCGGACGACGAGCCCGAGGACGCCCCCCCCACCGCGGCTGGCGGTGCCGCGCCGGCGCAACCCTCGGGCACCTCCGGAGAGGAGGAGTCGATCGACGCATACATGGCCCGGCTGTTGCAGCGGCTGCGCCAGGCCTCGGGCCGTCAAGAAACCGACGGCACCCCGTCCACCGAACCCGGCAGCACAACGTACCTTGCCAGCGCCCAGAACCCACCCAGCGGCGAAGACGCTTCGGTCTCGGGCCCTGCGGTCGGGGCAGAATCGGCCGAGTCGGCTGCCGAGCCTGCGTCCCGCGCTGGATCGCCTCGCCGGCGGGTCATGCCCAAATCGGCGGCACCGGAGGATTTCAGCCATCTGGCCGCAATGCGGGAACTGGCCAACCTTTCGGCCCGCAATGCCCTGGACCGGCATGGCCGCGATATGCTTCGCCGGGCCATTCGCAGCAAACTGGCCGTGCTGGTGTTGGCCTTGGTGGCCGGCAGCTCGTTGGTGGCCCTGTGGTGGCGACTGGGGGCGGGCGACTTCGCCTATTACGCCGCTATGGTGTGCTACCTAGTTGCTGTGGTTTGGGGGATCCAGTACGCGGTGCTGACCGGCCGGCTGATCGTCAGCCGTTCTGGACACTTGGGGTGGCACTCTTCGAATAAGCTGGCCCGGCCGGCCTCGCAGCCGGCCGAGGCACCGGCGACTACGCCACCCAATGGTGGTGCTGACTAACTCTTTGGATCGAGTAAGGGGCGCGGCCTTCTGAAAACGGGCCAACATTCGGCTAATATTTCGTCTTTTGGCGAACGATAAAACCGTATGCCTCATACGGACACGGTGCTCTCGCGCCGCCTGGGCCGCAAGCCGAGCGACCAGGACGCGTTGTTCGGCGCACACGGGCCGCTCTTTGGCGCGGGGGCGGTTCGCCCCGATGGCCCCCCTTTCTTGTTTCTTGTCGAGGTGCTTCCATGCGAAAACTGAGAGGACTGATTGGTGGAGTGGCTGCGGTGGTTGTGGTGGCCGCAGGCCTGGTGGCGGTGTTTGGTCGCGGCCTGTTCGGTTCGGTCGGGACGAACTCCGGCGCGGATTCCCCCGTGCTGGCGGAAAGGCCTTCAGCCGCGCCGCCCACCATGCCCCCAGCCACCGGAGGGCCCAGTCGCGGCCGGGCAGCCATGGAAGAAGCCGCCCGCCAAGGGAAGTACCTTTTCGCCTTTTTCTGGAAGAGCGACGATGAGCCGACCAAGGCCATGCGGCGGGTGTTTGATGAAGCGATGAAGGACCTGGCCGACCGAGCTGACGCGGTGGCCGTGCGGGTCGATGATCCTTCAGAGCGCCCCCTTGTAACCAAGTTCGGGCTGGACCGCGCCCCCATGCCGCTGGTGTTGGCCATCGCGCCCAACGGCGCGGTGATGGGGGGATTCCCGCGGTCTTTCACGAGCACGGAGTTGCAAAGCGCCTTCGGCTCGCCGTCTGCCGAGCGGTGCATGAAGGCCCTTCAGGACGGAAAGCTCGTTTTTCTATGCGTGCAGAACGCCTCGACGCGCTCGAATACCGAAGCCATGCAAGGGGTTCGGCAGTTCCAGGCCGACCCACGCTATCAAACCGCCACGGAAGTCATCGTGCTCGATCCGGCCGACAGCCGCGAGGCGCCGTTCCTGGGGGACCTCGAGATCGATCCAAAAACTGCCGTGGCCGTTACCGCGCTGGTGGCCCCCCCGGGGGTGATCATCGCCCAGGTCGAGGGCGCCACGGACAAACAAGCCTTGGTCGAGGCGCTTCAGAAGGCGGCGTCCAGCCCGTGTGCGGGCGGGGCCTGCGGGCCGGGCGGATGCGGCCCGAGAAACTGAAACCCGGGCGGATGCGGCCCAACAAACCGAATGCAAAGGACCTGCTATGCGCATGCGCACTCTGGTAGCACGCGAACTGTTTGAGCGCAAGAGCCAATTGGTTACCACCTTCCTGGCGGTCGTGCTGGGCATTACCGTCATCGTCGCGATCAAGAACATCACCTACTATTCCGAAAAGGCGGTCGCCCGCCAGATGGATTCCCTGGGCGCCAATATCTTGATCCTGCCCAAATCGGTCACCCTCCAGGACTATTACGCCGCCGACGTCCAAGGCGATACCATTCCCGAAGAGTACGTCACGCGGCTGGCCCTTTCGGACCTGCGGGGGCTAGACAACCTCTCCCCCAAACTCTCGGTGCCCGTGGAACTCGGGGGGCGCAAGTATCTGCTGACGGGAATTCTCCCCAAGAACGAATTCCAGGCCAAGGCGGCGTGGTCCGGCGCCGGCATTTTCTCGCGCCCGGCCGGCTGCGGCGCCATGCCCACCCTCCCTTTTACCGGCAACGACCAGAAGACGCTGGTGCGCAAACGGGTGATCGACCATCTGGCTGACGACGAAGTGCTGGTGGGGGCCGAGGTGGCGGCGGCCTTGCGCCTCCGAGAAGGCGCGGCTCTGGAGCTGTTGGGCACCCGCTTCCGTGTTACTGCCACGCTGCCCCAGACAGGGACGATCGACGATAGCCGGCTGTTTGCCCACCTCCATCGCGTGCAGGAGCTTTCGGGCAAGGGCCCGGTCATCAACGCCATCGAGGTTATCGGCTGCTGCCAGGAGATTTCCAAGGGCCTGGTCCAGAAGCTCAACGCCCTCTTGCCCGAAGCCAAGGTGGTAACCATCACCCAGATCGCCGACGCCCAGATTCGCATGAACCGGCTGATGGCCCAGTTGTCGGCGGTATTCTTGGGAATCATCGTTCTGGTCGGGGGGGCGGGGATCGCCAATTACATGTATGCCAACGTGCACCAGCGGCGGCGTGAGATCGGCACGCTGATGGCGCTGGGGGCCACATCGGGGTTCATCCTTCGCCTGTTCTTGTCCAAAGCCCTGGTGCTGGGGGCGGCCGGCGGGGTGGCCGGCTACCTGCTCGGCACCGTGCTGGCCTTGGTCTTGGGGCCGCGCCTGGCCGGGGTGCCCGTGCTCCCCATGCCCGAATTGGCGGGGCTGGCGATCGCGGTTTCGGCCAGTTTGGCGCTGGCGGCTAGCTTCTTCCCCGCCCGGCGTGCCGCCCGGTTGGACCCTTGCACCACTTTCCAGGAGGTCTAGACCGTGCTCGTCATGGAAAACGTGTCGAAGCAGTACCGGCACCGTGGCCAGTGGATCGCGGCGTTGGACGGGGCGAACCTGCATATCGGCCCCGGAGAGTTCGTCTCGGTGGTGGGCCCCAGCGGCAGCGGCAAGAGCACGCTGCTGTTGTTGCTCGGCGGGATGCTGTCGCCCACCACGGGCCGGGTGCTCCTGGAAGGCCAGTCGCTTTATGACCTCAGCGCCGACCAGCGGGCCCGGCTCCGCAGAGAGAAGATCGGCTTCGTTTTCCAGACGTTCAACCTGCTGGGGTACCTGACCGCGCTGGAAAATGTCGAGACGGCACTGTACCTGGCCGGTGTGCCCCCTGAACTCCAGCGGCGGCGGGCTACCGAGTTGCTTCGCCGCGTGGGGCTGGGCCGGCGCTTGCACCACAAGCCTTGCGAACTGAGTGTCGGCCAGCAGCAGCGGGTCGCCCTGGCCCGCATGTTGGCCAACGCCCCCCCCGTGATTTTGGCCGACGAGCCCACCGGCAATCTCGACCCGGAAACCACCGGCCAGATTCTCGACTTCCTCGAACAACTGCACGGCGAAGGGAAGACCATCGTCATGGTGACCCACGACCCCCGGGCCGCCCAGCGGGCCCAGCGGGTGTTGCGCCTGGCCGAGGGGCGGATACTGGTGCCCGGCAAAGGAACCCCGCACAGCGCTCCGCTGAGCAATCCGCGCGGGCATCGCTGGGCACGCTCTTCGGCCAGCGACAACGAGGGTTTCCCTTGACCTCGCCGCGCCACCTATGCCTGCCCATCCGCGATTGGCTGTGCCCGGATTGCGGCCGGGCGTTTTCCGACTAGGCCTCCGTGGCGCAGCACTTGCGGGTCATCCGGCTGCGGCATTGTCGGTAGAAACCTCCGAATGGGGTGCCTACGGCCGGCAGCCCCCCGGGCTGCGCCCGGCTCTACGCCCGAGCTCTACGCCCAGACCCTTGCCCGGCATCACGTAACGCGTTGGCCTGCTTGGACTTGCGTCTCGATACCACACGCTCTACGCCCAGACCGCTGCCCCCAAGAGAGCCCCACCCTTTGCCCTCTTGGCAAGCGGAGCCCGCGTATTCTGTCAAAATCGCCGCGGCCATCGGCTTGTACGTAGCCTTTGCGTCTGCCGCCTGGGGAGTGGGGCGGGTAGAATGGGCGGCAGCCAACACGTCCCGGGCCAACGAGCAAGAGCACCGGGCCCGCGGATGACCTCCGGGCCCCTTGAGGACCGCTTGCGCTTCTAGAACATCGAGAACACCGCCTCTAGAACATCGAGAATGCCGAAGGTGCGGGCATGGTTTGCTGGCGGCAGTACTGTTGCGATTTCTTTTCTGCGCCGCGCCGGCAGCGCTGGCGCGGGCTGGCGGCGGTTTTGCTGGCGGGCTGGGGTGTGGCGTTGGGGCCGGGGGGGCGGGTGGCGGCGGGCGCTGCCGGTTCAGCCGAGCCGTCACGGAGCGGGCCTGCGGCGTATTGCTGCATCTCGGGGATATATCCGCACCTGGCGGTTTTCAATCAGCCTGCCGATCCGGCCGACCGGCCCCAGCACGGCGAGTGCGGCATCGGGGCCATGGCCGTCTGGCAGGGCCGGCTCTGGTATCTGACCTATCCCCAGCACAAGACAACCGGCAGCAACGACAAGCTATATGAACTCGATACGGCGCTGAATGTCCGCATTCGGCCCGAAAGCGTCGGCGGTACGCATGCCTGCCGGATGATCCATCGCCCCTCGCGGCAGTTGATACTGGGCCCGTATTTCATCGACGCGCAAAGGAACGTGCGGGCGGCGGACCTCCGGCAGCTTCGCGGGCGGATGACGGCGGTTATGGCCCACCTCGATGATCCGGCACGCAAGGTGTATTTCTTCGACATGGAGGGGGCCTTGTACGAGGTGGACGTGTACAGCCGCACGGTGGCCAAGCTTCTCGACAAGCCGGTGCCCGGCTGGCACGGCAAAGGGGGATACACGGCGCAGGGGCGGGTGGTGATCGCCAACAATGGCGAGGCGGGGCCGAAAGACGGCTACCGGAAGCTGCTGGTGGGCGGGCCCGCGCAGGGCGAGGAGGCGGGCGTATTGGCCGAGTGGGACCGCCGGCAGTGGCGGATCGTCGAGCGCAAACAGTTCTGCGATGTGACCGGCCCGGGCGGCTTGGAAGGGGCCGCCGACGAGCACGCGCCGCTATGGGCCGTCGGCTGGGACAAACGCTCCGTGATCCTCAAGGTGCTCGACCATGGCCGGTGGTTGACCTTCCGGCTGCCGAAGGGATCGCACACTTTCGATCCCCGGCATGGCTGGTACACCGAGTGGCCGCGGATTCGCCAGGTGGGCCCGGAGCGGTTCTTGTTGGCGATGCACGGCCAGTTGTTCGATTTTCCCCCGGCGTTTTCGGCGCCATCGGCGCGAGGTATTCGTCCTTTGTCTACGCATCTGCGGGTGATTCCCGATTTCTGCGCATGGCGTGGGCGCATCGTGCTGGGGGCCGACGACGCCTCGATGATGCAGAACCCGTTGTGCGGCCAGGCGCAGTCCAATCTCTGGTTCGGCACGCGCGAGGACCTCCGGCACTGGGGGCCGGCCGCGGGATGGGGCGGGCCGTGGGTGCAGGACCCGGTTGCCCCGGATCGCCCCTCGGACCCTTACCTGTTTGCGGGCTATCGGCAGCGGACCGTACACCTGGCGCATGACGCCCCGCACACGATTCGCTTCCAACTGGAGATCGACCCGCAGGGCGCCGGCCAGTGGCAGGGGCTTGCCGCCGTGGAGGTGCCTGCCGGGCAGTACCGCTTTCTTGTGCTGGACGAGGCTGCGCCGGGCGAGTGGATTCGGGCGCGGGTGTCGGCCGCCTGCCGGGCCACGGTGTATTTCCACTATGCTTCGCCGCGGCCCGCTGCGCCGGACGAGGGGCGGATTTTCGCCGCATTGGCGAGTGTAGCCCAAGCCGGGGAGGCCTGCGGGGGCATCGTCCGGCCGGCCGCCCACAACCGCAATTTGCAATTCCTCCGCCAGGCGGCCGCGGGCAAGGGTGCAGGCACAGGCAGCTACTGGGAAGTGGATATCACCCCCAGCGGGCAGCCCACATTCGTGCGGCCGCAAGAAGACCGGCGCGACGAACTCGAGCGCCTGGACCGCTTCGCCACCGAGTACACCGTGGATGCGGCCTCGGTCATCGTGCGGGATAGCCGGGGGCAGCGATTCCGCCTGCCCAAAGGGGACGCGGCCTTTGACGCCATGATGGGCCGCGCCCGTGCCGTGCGCGAATGCGCCACCGAACGCTTCCTGGCCAATCTGCACGGCACGTTGTACGAGGTGCCGCGGGCCGATGGGGGCACGCCCGACTGGCAGCGTATCAAGCCGGTGGCGTCGCACGACCGGGCGATCTTCGATTTCTGCTCGTGGCGGGGGCTTTTGGTGCTGGCCGGTGCGCGAAGCCACGCCCGGTTCGACGGCCATGCTTTTGCCGCAGCGGACGGGTCGGCCTTGTGGTTCGGTGCCCTGGACGACCTCTGGAAGCTGGGCAAACCCCGCGGCCAAGGGGGGCCGTGGCTGGCCACTCCGGCCGAACCCGGCAGCCCTTCCGACCCCTACCTGATGACCGGCTTCGATCGCAAGACGCTGGTGCTCTCGCACGATGCCTCAGGGCCGGTCGTTTTCAGCCTGGAGGTCGATTTCGACCACCACGGCTATTATCGGCTCAAGGAGATTTCCGTGCCCGCGCACACCGAGGTGCGATACGAGTTCCCCGCCGGCTTCCAGGCCCACTGGCTGCGATTGCGGGTGGACAAGCCCTGCCGCGCCACCGCCCGGCTGACGTACGAATAATGCCGCGCTGGGCATAGCGCCGAGGCAACCTCTTTGCGTCCTTCGGACCGACCGGGGCGCCCCGCGGCGGCGGGTACGTGTTTGCCCCGGCGTCACTGGGCACGCGCTGCCTTGCGAGGTTACCGCACGAGTCGGGCCTTAGGGTTGGTGATGATGTTTTCGAATATCTCGCGGAGGCGGTCCTCGTAGACCGCGGGGTTCCCGCTGCCGCGGGGGCACTGGCCGTCGCCGTTGGCGGTGCCGCCGAGGCGGGCGGTCCGATCCATGAAGTCGTAGTCGGTACCCAGGCCGATACCCACGGGGAACACATACCACTTGCGGAGTTGCATATCCAGGCTTTGCATCAGCGCGGCGTTCTTGGCAGTGGCGTAGCTGCCGCTGGTGAAGAACTCGTCGCTGGGATGCTGGCTCATGAACGCGCTGATTTCAGAGCTGCTGCTAGAATACAGGTTGGGTATGCCGTCGGTCAGCAGCACGACCACTTTGTTGGTGAACTGCCGGCCGCTGCCTCCTTCACTGCTTGGCCTGAGATGGTTCTTAGCGGCCAAGAGTCCGGTTTCGGTGGCGGTATTGGCGGCGTTGTCGGGCGAGGCCTGAAGCAAGGTGCAGGCCTGCAGGGCAGCGTCGTAGTCGGCCGTCAGGGCTTGCACGATGCTGGTCCCGGTAGTGCGGTCAAAGGTAATAATCGAGACCCAATCCTTTTGGGCCGGGTCGGAAATGCTCTGATTCCGCTCTTTGATCACTTGCAAGGCCGCGATCATCGCGCGGCGGGCGGCGTGCGTGGGTTGTTCGCGGGGCGGGAAGAGGAAAGTCCCCCCTTCGGTGGACTCCCAATGCCAGGGGCAATACGCGCTGAACCGCGAGAGCTGGCCGTAATGGCCGGCCAAAGGCTGCCCATCCCGACCAAAGTCCATCAAGAACTGCACGTATGTCCGATAACCCAGCAAGTTCCGGTAGCCCAGCGGAGTGCTGCTGTCGGCATCCGGAAAGGCATCGGTGTACGGGTTGCCGCAGCCGCTGATGCGGGTGCTTGCCTGGTTGGGAGGCAACGTCACCGGGTAGCTAGGCCGCGGCCGCCCTTTCGGGCTTGTGGAAGTAATTTTTTGCGGCTGAAGCACGTAGTCCAGGTACGCGCTCCAGTAGTTGTAGCTGCTGGAATCCGCACTATTGGGTACCGGCCGGGCGTTGGGCATCAGCCGCGCAAGTTGCTGATCGATGATCCACTTATACGCTTTCTGCTTGCGGGTGGTCTCCGGGTCGGTGCTGGCGATCCGGTAGGCAGCGGGAATCGAGGCCCCCGCAAGCGGACCGCCGTTCTTGGTCATCTCGGCGTACGCGTACGAGTCGGCGGCCACGCCGAGCGGCTGGCCCACGTACTCCAACGTGCCCGGAAATGTCCCGAACCCGAAGTCATCGTAGAGGTCCTGCATGAGCTGTTCGGCCACATCCGGATATCCCTGGGGGCCGAAAGTCCGGTCGATCTCCGATGTGGCCCAGCAAGGCTCGCTATCGTTGTTCATCGAGCCCGACAGGTCGATCACGAAGGCGATGTCGCGCGGGTTGGTCATCGCGACAGCCGAAGCGCTGATGGTGAACCACCCGCGGCCAAGGACCGGGCCGAAAAACAAGGGCACGGGGCTATCGTGACTCGCATCGCGCTGGACGGTTACCCGCACGGCATTTCCCGGGATTGGCGAAGCCGCGAAGGTGCGCGTTGCCGGGTCCCACGTGCCGTACTCGACCCCCACCGACCCCGGGGCCACGAACTTGCCTGCGACCCAGTTGTATCCGGCGAACCGCTGGGCCTCCTGGGTGGACTCCTGGGTCCCGGAAGCCAATTTCGCCGCCGCCGCGATGGCGGCGGCGTCCGCAGCGTTCTGGGCCTGAGATCTCGCCAGGCACATGTAGCCCACATCCACCGCAAGCGCCACAAGACCCAAGACCACCGTCAGCGCAAACACGAACAACAGCACGGTAACGCCATGGCGCCCGCGCCCGCCAGGAAAAGGAACTTGCCGACTCATATCGATAGCCTTGACCTGCCTCCCGAAGTGGCTTGCCCTGCCACGAGGGGAGGCGCCTAGTCGCCGGCCGACCCCCGACCGAAAAGCATTCCGCTTGCCACCGAACAGGCAAGACGGCATCCAGACGAGCTATTGAAAGCATAGGTCGATTTTGCGAACTATGCAAATCGTGCGGTGCGGCCTTTAGCGCCGTGCGACGCTCGCCTTGAATTGCTTGGCGCACGTCCGGCAAAACCCGCCCCCAAGAGTGGCTTATGGGTGGCTGGCCCATTGTTCCAGTTCTGCCAGCGCCAGGGCCGCCACGTCGATCTGGTGGGCGGCGGCCACGGCCCGCCACCCCGGCACCGCGTTGACTTCCAGGGCGTACAGGTGTCCATCGAGGCCTGGCAGCAGGTCCACCCCGGCCCACAGGGCGCCGACCGCCTTCGCCGCGCGGCGGGCCAAAGACACCATCGCTTCAGGCGGGTGGAAGGGTTCGGCCACGGCGCCTCGGGCGACATTGGTCCGCCAGTCGTTCGGATTGGTCCGCCGGATAGCCAGCACGTGTTGGCCCAGCACCAGCAGCCGGAAGTCATGGCCTGGGTGCGGCACGAACTGCTGGAGATACAGTACCGCTTGCATGCGGGCCAGGGCGGTGAATACTCGCAGGGCCACGGCCGGGTCGGCCACTCGGGTCATGCCCCGCCCTTCGGACCCGAACAGCGGTTTGACCACCACATCGCCCCCGAGGGCCTCGAAGGCCGCCATTGCCTCTTCGACCGTCTGGCAAACGCAGGTCGCCGGGACGAGCAAGCCGGCGGCCCGCAGCCTGGCCGAGGCCAGATACTTGTCCACCGCGGCCTCCAGCGCCCGGGGCGGGTTGACCACGCGGACGCCGGCGGCCTCGGCCCGGCCGAGCACGTCCATCCGGAATACCACCTGTTCCAGCGAACCCGGCGGCATCGAGCGGACGACCACCGCGTCGAAGGCCTCCAGCGGCTGGCGCGCCGAGGGGGGCCCGGCCCAACACGCCGACGTATCGGAGGCCAGTTGGGTAAACGGCAGGGCGACCACCTCGTGCCGCCCCGCCGCGGCCCGCCGCAGGTCGCTCAGATACCAACTCTTCGGCGATGCCAGCACCGCGAGCTTCATAGCGCCGCATTTCCTTCTTGCCCAATTTGCGTGGCGATGGAGACTGAGCTTAGGGCAATCCCAGCATGGGGGCCAGCCGCTCGGTGGCTACGTGGCCGAAGCGGAACACCCGTCCGGCATCCCGATTGCACAAAGTGATAGCGGCCGGGCCGAACAACAGAGGGTCCAAGGCGTAAAAATTGCCGCCGCAGCGTTCCAAGAGTTCCAGAAAAGGCGTGCCGTAATCGGGCGAGGCCTGGCTGGGAAGGCGGGGCCCCAGGTGGGCCAGCGTGGCATCGTCGCCGCGGACCCACAGCACGACCTGGCTGCCGTACAGCACGGCATCGTTGGTCCGGCCCATCGCCTCCCGGTCGCTGGCGGCTGCCGGCGGCAGCGGGGCCGAGCCGAAACCCGCTTCGACCCGCGCAAGCTCGAACCCCAACTCGAAGAGCTTGTGCAAAGCGGTCTCCAGGCTGCGGGCTACAATCTGCACCATGCCCGCCAGGCTCGAGGTGCGGGCCGCCAGCAGGATCAAGCGCTCGGCCGGCACGCCGCACTGCCTGGCCACATACCGGCACACGCCCGGGGAAGGAAGGGCCGCGGTTTCCAGTACTCCCACAGCCCGGGCAGCGCGCTCGGCCAGGTCCAGCTTCTGGAACAGCGGCTCCTTGGCAGCGGCGGCACGCATGGGCCCCGAGGCCATCGCGAAGTAGTCGCCCACCCGGATCGCCCAGCCGGCATATTGCGACGCCATGCAGGCGGCCACGGGATGATCGGTCCGCACCACCACGTGCGGCAAGGGCAGGTCATTGCCGGGCACCAGCTCCACACTGGCCAGGCCGGCAAGCGCCACCCGGGCCAATTGCACCCCCGCTTCCAATCCGCCAGAGGCGCGGACGCCGCAATCCACAAGCGTGGCGCCGCTGGGGCATCGCTGGATATCGACGCGCAGCAGCTCCGCCCCGCCAACCAGCGCCTCGCACAAACGGGCTGCCCGGTCGTTCAGTTGCATCGCCACAGGCCTTCCCACCTAAAACCCCAAGCAAACGCCCCCATGATGCAGAAGCCTATGAGCCAGGGCAAGCCACTGCTGGGGGTTTGCCCGGTACTCGGCGGGCATTTTGGCGAGGCGAGCTGAACTGCCGCTTGCCGCCAGCCATCCTTCGCTTTGGGGTTGCCCGGCCACCTTAGAATTGCAACGGATCAACAGGCCCTCTTGGACGGCGGAGCATGTCCCACCGGGTGCTGACCCGACGCGCGCTGCCGGGATGGCCCATCGCCGGGAGGATAGAACGTGGTTGCAGCGGATCACTTTCCGCTGGGCTCCGAAACCGGCGGCTTGAAGGGGACTGCGGTTGGCCAGCCTCGCGGTCGAGAATTACGTCAAGGCGATATTCAAGTTATCGCAAGGCGGCTGCGCAGGCCGGGCCACCACCGGGCAGCTTGCGGCCGAGGTCCAGGTCGCGCCCGGCACCGTTACCGCCATGCTCAAGACCTTGAGCCAGCAGGGCCTGGCGGTCTATACGCCTTACGAAGGTGTCCGGCTGACGGAGGCCGGCCGGGCGCTGGCCCTGGCCATGGTGCGACGCCACCGGCTCTTGGAACTTTTCCTGGCACGCAGCCTGGGGCTGGAGTGGGACGAAGTCCACGAGCATGCCGAGCGGATGGAACACGCCATCAGCGACGGGCTCTTGGAGCGGATCGACGCCTTGCTGGGCTCTCCGCGGTTCGATCCCCACGGCGATCCCATCCCCGACGCCGGCGGGCAAATGGCCGAACTCCAAGCCCGCCCCCTCAGTTCCTGCCCGCCGGGCCAGCGGTTCCGGCTGGTACGGGTCCTAGAACAATCGCCGGCTTTTCTCCGCGCCCTGCGCGGGCAGGGCATGAGGCTGGGCACCGTGGGAGAGGTGGTCGATCGGGCGGGCGAGGGCGGCGCGGTGGTGATCGCCTTGCCCGACCGGCAGGTCCTCTTGGATCACGCCGCCGCCGCGAGTCTGCTCGTGCAATCGCCCCCTGAACCCGCGGCAGAAAGCATCGGCGATTGAGCCGCGGGGGCATGGGCAAGGCCGCAGATGCTCGCCGGGGCCCAAGGGCCTTCGGTTGACGCGGCCGGGCGCCGGTGGCGCTTCGGCACGGGCTAGGGCTCCGCCCGGGTTTGCTCTTGGCCGGTTGGGGACACGCTGATGCCGGCTACTGCGTGTCGGGCGCGACAAAGCACATGAGCGAGCGCGATTCGAGCATCAACGCGCCATCGGGCGGCGGAGGCGGGCCATCGCAATCGGGATAGATGTCGGCCGGCGATTTGGCCGCCGTGTTGATGAACGTCCGCCAGGGGAGGTTCCGCACGGCCTGGGGGATGACGAACCGGCATGGGTCGAAGCCGGCATGGCACATCAACAGCACATGGTGGTGGCCCGAGGGGGCGCCGTTGGCCGGCGGCACGGCCGCAAACAGGCATGTCAGGCTGCGGGTATCGGCGTGCCAGTCCACCGGGCCTCCGTCGGCCGCGTACCAACTGACATCGGGGAGCCCGCCCGGCCGGACCGGGCGCCCCGTGAGGAACTCCGTGCGGCGCACTGCCGGTTCCGCCTTGCGGAAGGCGATCAGCGCTTGCACGAACCGCCTCAGCCCGGGATGCTTGCGCACCAGGCGCCAGTCGAACCACGAAATCTCGTTATCCTGGCAATACGCGTTGTTGTTCCCCCGCTGGGTGCGGCGGCACTCATCGCCAAACAGCAGCATGGGCACGCCCTGGCTCAAAAGCAGCGTGGCCAGCATGTTCTTGATCTGCCGCAGGCGGACCCGGGCGATGTCGGGGCGCCATGTGGGGCCTTCGCACCCGTAGTTGCAGCTCAGGTTGTTGTTTTCGCCATCGCGGTTGCCCTCGCCATTGGCCTCGTTATGTTTCTGCTCGTAACTCACCAAGTCGTTGAGCGTATAGCCGTCGTGCGAGGTGATGAAGTTGATGCTGTGATAGGGATTCCGGCCGCCAGGCTGATAGAGGTCGCTAGAGCCGGCCAGCCGGGTGGCCAGCGCCCCGATCTGGTGCGGGTCGCCCCGCCAGAAGCGGCGGACGTCGTCCCGGTATCGGCCGTTCCACTCCGCCCAGCGGAAGTGGCTGCCGAAAGTCCCCACCTGGTACGCCCCGGCCGCATCCCACGCCTCGGCGATGATCTTCGTGTCGGCCAACAGCGGGTCCTCGGCGATCGACTCGACCACCGGCGGGTTGGGCAGTAAGTTGCCGTTCCGATCCCGGCTCAAGATCGAGGCCAGATCGAAGCGGAATCCATCCACATGGTAGTTGTGCACCCAGTGCCGCAGGCAATGGAAGATCAGCTCGCGCACGATGGGGTGGTTGCCGTTGAGCGTGTTGCCGCAGCCCGTGTAATTGCGGTACGTCCGGCCGCCGTTGTCGAGCATGTAATAGACGCGGTTTTCCAGCCCCTTGAAGCTCAGGGTGGGGCCGTTCTCGTTGCCCTCGGCCGTGTGGTTGAACACAACGTCCAGAATCACCTCGATGCCCGCCTTGTGCAGCTCGCGGACCATCTCTTTGAACTCGCGGACCTGGCAGCCGGGCTCGCTGCCGGCCGCATACCCCCGGTGGGGCGCAAACAGGGCCAGCGGGTCGTATCCCCAATAGTTGGGCCGCTCGGGCATGTTGCCCCAGATGTCGCGAATGGGGAACTCGTGGACCGGCATCAGTTCCACGGCCGTGACGCCCAGGGACTGCAAATAGGGGATTTTCTCGATCAGCCCCAGATACGTGCCGGGGCGCTTCACGCGGCTGGACTTCGAGCGGGTGAATCCCCGCACGTGCACCTCGTAGATCACGGTTTCCGAAAGGCTGCGACGCAGGTGGCGGTCGTCCTGCCAGTCGAACTCGTCGTCCACCACCACGCACTTGGGCGGCCGGATGATGCCATCGTCCGACGGCAGGAAATCGCCGGCCAGCGCCTTGGCATAGGGGTCGATCAACCTCGCCCGAGGGTCGAACCGCTGCCCGCGGTCCGGGTCGTAGGGCCCATCGGCCTGAAGGTGGTAAAGCTGGCCAGCCGACATGCCCGGAACAAATATGCTCCAGATGTCGCCCCAGCGGTTCAGCTCCGGGTCGAAGTCGATGATTTCGAACGGCTCGCGGTCCGAAATGTGGTTGTACAGCAGGACGCGCATCGCCGTGGCCGACCGGCTGAATACCACAAACTGCACCCCATCGTCGTGGAGTATCGCACCATACGGAAGGGGGTGGGTAAACCTCAGCGAGGGCGGTCGGTCAAACATGGATGCCGAATCATAGGATCGGCCCAGAAGAAAGCTAATGTCAGGAGGATACCAAGGATTGAAGTCGATCGCCATGCTGCGCCGGTTTGCAGGACTTTCGGGTTGCGCACTCGAAGCAAGCTTTGCCAGCGGGTTCACCTACCGATATCGGGCGAAGGGGCTGCTCGGGCCGCGGTCGAGCGCCACGAACACCCCACTATCGGTGGAGAACCTACGCCTCGTCCAATTGGGGGATCGTCTTTCAATCCCGAACATATTCTTCGGTCCCAAAGCGCGGGAAGTCGAACCCTTCGGCCAAGCCTACGCCAATCCCTACCACCGAAAGCCCTTTGGCGAACCGAATGACACGAAGCATCCCCCAAATCGGGGTAACAAAAAAATAACGCGGATGGCACTCGGCCCGAGTACCACCCGCGTAATGGCAACTTTGCCAGGCCGCAGGCCACCTATTGGTGGCATGTCCCGGTCGCCGGGCAGTGCTCACTTTCGCCCGGCCGGAGGCTACTCTTCCTCCTCCTTGCCCACCTTTTCCAACGCCTCCTTGTGGAACACCTCGTGGCAGTCGTGGCAGCTTTTCTCAAGGTCCTTCATCGCCGCCTTGATCTCGTCGAACTTGCCCGCATGCACCAGGGAGTTCACTTTGGCGGCCGCACCGCGCATTTGTTCGCAGAACTTGTACCACTGGGCCACTTGGGCGGGGTCTTTGGCTTCCGAGGTATCGGCGATGGAGCCTTGGGCGATGACGGCCAGCACGGCCGAGTCGCCCGCGTTGTCCTCGGCACGCTTTTTGAAATTCCTTTCGGTACGGACGTTGCGCCGCAGCCGGCTGTCGATGGTGGGGACCGCTTTCATCAACTGTTCCAGCGACGCGACCTTTTCCCATTTCAGCGGGGCGGAACCGCCCTGGGACTGGGCCGCCTTCTTGACCGCCTCGACCCCTGCCTTGGCCGAGGCATAGTCTTTGGCCTCGGCCAACTGCTGGGCGGCCTTGATGACGGCCGGAGCGGCCGCCTTGTACTTGTTGGGCTCGTCGTGCAAGCCCAAGCCCAAGGCGATCAGGATCAAGGTGTTGGCTTCTTTGACGAGCCTGCCCTCGGCGGCTTTGTACTCCTCTTCATCCTTGACGGCCTCCTCGAATCGTTCGAGATATACTTCCACCTGGCGCTGGAGGTCTTTGGCCGGGGCAAAGGTGGAAACTTTGGGGGCAGCGGGGGGCTCGGCCGCCCAGGAACAAATGGCCGTGGCCAGCACTGCCACCGCGGCAAGCACCGCGGAGCACAAGGGTGCCGCTCGTCCCAAGGACTTCATTCGGTTCTCCTCTTCTAAAAAGGGGCAGAAACGACCTTCGTATTTTGGGGAATTGTTCCCGCTGCCCTGGGCATCGCCAACGGGGCGGGGCCGCCCACCGGAAACATCGAGCCTTGGGGGCGGAGTGGCGGGCAAACGGACAGCGTTCAACTCAAGTTTCCCAACCCGCCAAGGCCGTGTCAAGGATACGCTACTTCTGGTGGGAACCCTTCCGAGGGGTGCGGCAGCGTCGTTGGGCCCGCTATGTCCGCTTCGGCAGCACGGCGGCTCGCTGGCGCGCAGCGAAGCGTGGCGGATATCGCGATTCTCCGGACTGCGATTGACCCGCACGCCGTTCCCACTAAAATCTTGGGATTCTTAGGCTTACTACCAGGAACGCCCCTTTGGAGGCATGGCTTGCAGCCAAGTCGATAATGAGCCAGCGCGGAGCGGAGGGCCCTGCCGGCAGTGGGCGCATGCTGGAAGCCTCACGCCGGGAGAAGTTGAAGCGGCTTGAGCAACTGGGGATCGACCCTTGGGGCGGGCGATTCGACGGCCACCAGCCCATCGCGGCGATTCTCGCCAGGCAGGCCGAGATCGCCACCGACGCAACAGGGGAGCTCCACGGCCCAATGGTCCGCGCAGCCGGCCGGATCATGCTCCGCCGTATCCAAGGCAGGAAGATGCAATTCTTGCACCTCCAGGACTGGACCGGCAGGCTCCAGGTGCTCCTCTCCAAGTCGCTGGTGGGGGAAGAGAACTGGGGGGTTATCGAATGCCTTGACCTAGGGGATATCATCGGCGTCGATGGCCAGTTCAAAAGGACCCGTACCGGCGAGCCGACCATCTTTGCCGAGAAAGTCCATTTCCTGACGAAGTCAATCGAGACGCCGCCGGCCAAGCACGAGGGGCTTGCCGACCCGGAGCTGCGGCAGCGGATGCGCTACTTGGACTTGATCCACACCGAGGGGGTGCTCGATCGGTTCCTCAAGCGCACGCGGATCATCCAGTCGATCCGCAGCACGCTGGCCGCCGAGGGGTTTGTCGAGGTCGAGGGCCCGACACTCCATGCCGTGGCAGGGGGAGCCGCCGCCCGGCCCTTTGTGACGCATCATAACGCCCTGGATATCGACCTGTACCTGCGGATCGCGCTGGAGCTGCATTTGAAGCGGCTGCTGGTGGGCGGCATGGAGCGGGTGTATGAGCTGGGCCGGGTGTACCGCAACGAAGGCATCAGCGCCCGGCACAACCCCGAGTTCACCATGCTGGAGGTGTACCAGGCCTATGGCGATTACCGCTCGATGATGGACTTGACCGAGAAGCTCATCGTGCAGGCCATCGCGGCATCGGGGCAGGGGCTGCGCCTGGCCTGGGGGTCGCTGGAACTGGATTTCACCCCGCCTTTTGCCCGCAAGACCTACCACGAGCTATTTCGGGAGCACACCGGGGTATCGCCGGACGACCCCGCGGCCGTGGCCGAGTACGCAAAGCGCCTCGGCCTGGAGACTGCGGGCCGGCACCCCGATGTGATCAAGAACGCCGTGTTCGAGGCGGAGGTGGAAGATCGGCTCGTGGGTCCGGTGTTTGTGGTGGACTATCCGGCCAGCATCTGCCCGCTCACCAAGCGCAAGCGGGGTTGCCCGGAACTGGCCGAGCGGTTCGAGCTTTTCGTGGCGGGCATGGAGGTGGCCAACGCTTACACCGAACTCAACGACCCCGACTTGCAGGAGGAGTTGTTCAGCCGGCAGCTCGAGGGGTTGCCGGAGGAGGAGTCGATGGCCCGCATGGACCGCGACTTTATCCGGGCGTTGCGGCACGGCATGCCGCCGGCAGGCGGGCTGGGCATCGGCATCGACCGGCTGGTCATGCTGCTGACCAATACGCCCACCATCCGCGAGGTCATTTTGTTTCCCTTGCTTCGCCCGATTGCCGAGGACTGATGCACCCGTAGCGCCAGCGCCCCGCACGATCGCAAGACGCCGTTTCCGGAGTGTTCCGCAACCCCAATCGGCCGACGAGGTCCATGTACAAGCTCCTGTTGTGCCTGCGTTATCTCCGCACGCGGTACATCGCGCTGGCCTCGATCATCAGCGTCATGCTGGGGGTGGCGACGATGATCGTGGTCAACGCGGTGATGTCGGGTTTTGCCACGGAGATGGAGAACCGCATCCACGGCATCCTTTCCGACGTGGTGCTCGAAACGCGGAGCCTCAGCGGCGAACTGGACGACCAGCGGCACAAGGAAGCGATCCTGGAGGTGGCCGGCGACGCCGTCGAGGCCATGACCACCACGGTGGTGGTGCCGGCCATGCTCAGCTTCCGCTATGGCGAGAACTGGATCAACCGCCAGGTGCAATTGATCGGCATCGACGAGAACACGGTGTGCGGCGTCAGCGACTTCGCCAAGTACCTCCAGCACCCGGAAAACCGCCGCCAGCCGAGTTTCTTCCTGCACGAGCGGGGATACGACGTGCGGGACCCGCTGGGCGGGCCCGATGCCCCGCTGCGCCCGCAGATGGCCTCGGCCGGCTGGGAGCATCGGCGGCGCATGGCCCGCTTGCAGGCCCTGGAACAGCGCTGGAAGCAGGCCGAGGGGGGCCACCCCGGCCAGGGCACGGCGCTAGCCGGTGCGGCACCGCACGAGCCCGTGCCGCATGACCCCTTCGCCCAGCACCGCCCGGAGGAGGCGCAATTCGACCCGGCCCGGCAGCAGCATCCCGGGGCGATCCTGGGGTTGATCCTAGCCACCTACCGCACCCCGGGAAGCGCCGAAGACCATTTCCTGCTTTTGCCCGGCGACGACGTGACCGTCACTTTTCCCAACGCTCCCCAGGGCGACCCTCCCAAGATCATCAGCCGCAACTTCACCGTGGTCGATTTCTACCAGTGCAAGATGAGCGAATACGATTCGAGCTTCGTATTCGTCCCCATGCGCACGTTGCAGGAACTGCGGGGCATGATCGACCCGGCGAGCGGGCTGGCCCGCTTCAATTCGATCCAGATCAAGCTCAAGCCCGGCCAGGATGGCGAAAAGGTCCGCGACCGGCTGCGGGCGGCGTTCGATCCGCGGTTCTATGTGATCCAGACCTGGCGCGACAAGCAGGGGCCGCTTCTGGCCGCGGTGCAGATGGAAACCGCCATCCTCAACGTGCTGTTGTTCTTGATCATCGCGGTGTCGGGGTTCGGCATCCTGGCCATCTTCTTCATGATCGTCGTGGAGAAGACCCGCGACATCGGCATCCTCAAGTCGCTGGGGGCGTCGGCATGGGGGGTGATGGGGATTTTTCTGGGCTACGGGCTGTCGCTGGGCGTGGTGGGCTCCGGCGTGGGGATGGTGCTGGGATTGCACGTGGCCTGGCATATCAACGACGTGGCCGATTGGCTGGGCCGGCTGACCGGCAAGCCGGTGTTCGATCCGTCGGTGTACTACTTTTACCGTATTCCGGCGCAGGTGAACCCGGCCACAGTGGCCTGGATCGTGCTGGGGGCGGTGGGCATCGCGGTGCTGGCCAGTGTGCTGCCGGCCTTGCGGGCGGCCATGCTCCGGCCCGTCGAGTCGTTACGCTATGAATGAAACCCTGGCCCGCAAGATCGAGGAGGGGGACAAGCCATGGCGGCGGCGGTTGTTGCGGAGGACCCGGTGCGGGCAATCTCGGCAGCCATCGAGCTGGAAGCGGTGGGCCTGAAAAAGACCTTCCGCAAAGGGTCGGTCGATATCCCCGTGCTCAAGGGCGCCACGCTGGCGGTGGGCCAGGGCGAGTTCCTGGCCATCGTCGGCCAAAGCGGGTCGGGCAAGAGCACCCTCTTGCACCTCTTGGGCACCCTGGACGCACCGGACGAAGGCGAAATCCGGCTGCGTGGCCGGCGCATCGACAACCTCCCGGCCAACCAGCGCGATGCCCTGCGCAACCGCCACTTCGGCATGATCTTCCAGTTCTACCACCTCTTGCCCGAATTGACGACGCTGGAAAACGTGCTCGTGCCGCTGATGATCGGCCGGAGCGTGTGGCACTATCTTCGCCACCGGCGGCGCTACCAGCGGCGGGCCCGCGAGTTGCTGGAGCTGGTGGGGCTGGCAGCCCGGCTGAAGCACAAACCGCGGGAGCTGTCGGGCGGGGAAATGCAGCGGGCGGCCATCGCCCGGGCCCTGGTCGCCGGGCCCCAGATCCTCCTGGCCGACGAGCCCACCGGAAACCTGGACCAGCATACCGGCAAGGAGATTCTGGAGATCCTGGCCGCCTTGAACCGGCACCAGAAGCTGACTATAGTCATGGTGACGCACGACCCGGGCATTGCCGCCCGGGCCGACCGCGTCGTACGCCTGGCCGACGGCCGCCTGGATTGCCCGTGAACCCCACTCCCCTCCACGCCCTCTTTGCAATCAGGGGATGCCCTCGGGGCTGCCGGGGTGGCGCGGCCGGCCCCGATGGCAAGCGGATTCACCGTCCCCCCAGTCCCTTGTGCCTCCGTGCCCTGCACCCCTGGCCCCAACCCGATACCTCGCCATGCCTCTGAAGGTCTACATCAACGGAAAACTGTACGACAAAGACGAAGCACGCATCAGCGTGTACGATCACGGCCTGCTTTACGGTGATGGCGTCTTCGAGGGCATCCGCAGCTACGGGGGCAAGGTTTTTCGCCTGGAACAGCACCTGGACCGCCTTTGGAACTCGGCCAAGGCCATCTGGCTCGAAATCCCGATGACCAGGGCCCAGATGGCCCAAGCCATCCAAGACACCCTCCAGGTCAACGGTATCCAGGACGGCTATATCCGGGTGGTCGTTACCCGCGGCGTCGGCACCTTGGGCCTGGACCCCAATCGCTGCTCGAATCCCCAGGTGATCATCATCACCGACCATATCGCCCTGTACCCAGAGGAGTACTATCGCGACGGGCTGTCGATCATCACCGTCAGCACCATCCGCAACCACCCCGCGGCGCTTAGCCCCCGAATCAAGTCGCTCAATTATCTGAACAACATCCTGGCCAAGATCGAGGGCCTTCAGGCGGGCTGCATCGAGGCCCTCATGCTCAACCACAAAGGCGAGGTGGCCGAGTGCACGGGCGATAACATCTTTATCGTCCGCAACGGCCGGCTGCTGACTCCCCCCAACGAAGCGGGAATCCTGGAGGGGATCACCCGGGACGCGGTGATCGGGTTGGCCCGCGAGGCCGGCTTAGAGGTCGTCGAAGTCCCGTTGACCAAACATGACGTATATATTGCTGACGAGTGCTTCCTGACCGGAACGGCCGCCGAGATCGTGCCCGTGGTCAAGGTCGATAGCCGAACGATCGGCACCGGAAAGCCCGGGCCCATCACCCGCGACTTGATGGATCGCTTCCGCCGGCTCACGCGAGGTTGACCCGCCAGGGAGCACATCCACCGGCGCCTGTCGCCCAGCCCGGCGTCCTCCGCGGCGCCGCCAAGGGCAGGTTGGAGGCGCCGATAACGTCCCGCCCCCCCTTCCAGGTCAAGATTCGTGGATATCGTCTCCTGGCTTTTCGACGTCTTTCTGCACCTTGACCGCCATTTGGGGGATATTATCGCCCAATATGGCACGTGGACCTATCTCCTGCTGTTTGTCATCGTTTTTTGCGAAACCGGGTTGGTGGCAACCCCCTTTTTGCCGGGAGACTCCCTCCTCTTTGCGGCGGGGACATTTGCCGCTATCGGGGCGTTGGATGTGGTCTGGCTTTGGACACTCTTGGTGGTCGCAGCGGTCGCCGGGGACACGGTGAACTATTGGATCGGGGCCTACATCGGGCCGCGGGCGTTCACCGGGCGCTATCGCTTTCTTAAGAAGGAGTACTTGGACCGCACCCACCGATTCTACGAGAAGCACGGCGGCAAGACGATCATCTTGGCCCGATTCATCCCCATTATTCGCACATTTGCCCCCTTTGTGGCGGGGATCGGGGCCATGAACTACAGCCGGTTCATCGTGTTCAACGTAACTGGCGGGATCGCATGGGTTACGCTGTTTGTGCTCTGCGGGTACTTCTTCGCAAGCCTGCCGCTGGTCAAGGACCATTTCAGCCTGGTGGTGGCAGCGATCATCGTCATCTCGGTGCTGCCGTTGGCCTACGAGGTGGTCCAAGCCCGCCGGGAAGCCGCCCGGCAAGAACCATGATGCTCGTTATGCCGGAGGGGCACGAGTAGCCTTGGCCTAGGCGGCGCAACTTGGAGCAGCGGAGGCGGTTGCGGCGCCCTTGCGGTGCGGGCCGGTGGCGGTTCCGGGCAGCAATCCTGCGTGTCGCAGGCCTAAGTCCTCCGGGCTTCGCTGGGGCCCATACTGGCTTAAAGGCGGTAGACAAGCTGGCGGATTGGCAGGTCCGGCCTCTTGCGGGCCTGCAATTCCGTTGACCGCCGTAGCGGATCGTAATAGAATCGCCTGCCGGAGTCGCGGTCTGTCGCCCCCGGTGCACCTCTCGAATCGTATTCTCGCAACTTAGGTTTTGGGGGCGCCAGCCGGGCCCAGGACGGAAGGGATGTACCTTGTCCGGACTCCATCGGGCGTCGTCGTCCAGACGCCAGCGAAGTTGAACCTTTTCTTCGAGGTTCTTGGCAAGCGGCCAGACGGCTTCCACGACATCGAGACTTTGGTGGTGCCCATCGACTGCTGGGACACCCTTTGCTTGGCCCCGCAAGACGATGGGCGCATCGAACTGACCTGTATTCAGGCCAGAAGTCGCAAGGAGGCCGGCTTGATGGACGGCGTGCCACGAGGGCCGGAAAACCTGGTCGTCCGGGCGATTGAACTCCTCCGGCGGCGGGCAGGGATAGAGTGGGGCGTAAAGGTCCGGCTGGTCAAGCGAATTCCGCTGGCGGCGGGCCTGGGGGGAGGGTCCAGCGACGCTGCCGCTGCCCTGGCGGGTGCAAATGCGCTTTGGAGTTTGGGTTGGTCGAAAGCTGCACTGGCGCAACTGGGTGCCGAACTGGGAAGCGACGTGCCGCCGTTTTTCGCGCCTGGGGCGGCCATCTGCCGGGGGCGGGGCGAGCGGGTCGAGCCGGTCGCCATACGGGGGCCGCTGGATTTCGTGGTGGTCCGCCCGCCGGAGGGGCTGCGCACCGCGGCGGTGTATGCGGCGTGCCAGCCCGGCCAGCCGCCGCGGAGTGCCGCAGCGGCCCAAGCGGCCCTGGCGTCGGGCAATCTGGGGCAGTTGGGCCGAGAACTTTTCAACCGGCTGGAACCGGCCGCCGAATCGCTGTGTCCTTGGATCGGCCGGCTTCGCAGCGAACTTGCCCGGGAGGACTGCCTGGCCAGCCGGATGACGGGGAGTGGAACGTGTTGGTTTGGGCTCTGCCGCCACGCCGGGCATGCCCGCCGCGTGGCCAAACGTTTGCAGGCAAAAGGATGGCCCCTGGCATGGGCGGTCCGTGCCAGCCGTTAACCGCCTGGGAAGGAGGACGGCCGTGCAAATCACCGAGGTCCGCATCAAACTGATGGATGAACCGGGTGAGCGGCTGAAGGCATTCTGTTCGATCACCTTTGACGACTGTTTCGTGGTCCGCGACTTGAAGATCATCGAGGGGGCCAACGGGCCGTTCGTGGCCATGCCCAGCCGAAAGCTCACCTCCCACTGCCCGCAGTGCGGCTACAAGAATCATCTCCGGGCAGCCCACTGCAACCAGTGCGGCTGCAAGCTCCGGCCGGTGCCATTGCCCCGCGACGAAGAGGGCCGCGCCCGCCTTTACGCCGATATCGCCCACCCCATCAACTCCGCCTGCCGCGAAATGATCCAAGCCCGGGTCATCGCCGCCTTCGAGGAGGAGAAAGCGCGGGCCAAGCTGCCCGGCTATGTGCCTAGCTACGTGGACTTCGATGGCGGCGACGACTACGAAGAACCCGTGCCGCGCCCTGCGGCCGGTTCCGCCAACGCCGCGCCATCGGCCGGCCGGCACACCCACGTGCAACCCGCCGAGAAACCCCGCGGCCCGCCCCCCCGGCGCCGGCGCCCGGGCCGCAGCGCCGGCCAGCCCAACACGGAGTTCGGCGCCGGTATCTTCGACTAAACGCCACGCTCCGCGCTGCCCGACGTTCCCGGCACAAGCCCCTGCGCCATGAAAATCCGCGAAAGCGGGATGCCCGAAGAGCCCTTGTGGGAAAGCTTCTTTCAACCGGAGGAAATCCTCCGCACCCTGGGGTTGTCCTCCCAGTGCAAAGCCGTGGTGGACTTCGGTTGCGGTTACGGCACGTTCACATTGGCCGCCGCACGCATTTGTCCGGGCGTGGTGTATGCCCTGGACATCGACCCGGCCATGGTGGACCTCACCCGCCAGAAGGCCCAAGCCCAGGGGCTGCGGAATGTCGAAGTGTGCCTTCGCGATTTCCTGGCCGCCGGCACCGGCCTGCCCTCCCAAAGTGTCGATTATGCCATGCTGTTTAATATCCTCCACGCCGAGGAGCCGGAACGCTTGACGCGGGAAGCGTTCCGGGTGTTGCGGCCGGGCGGCATCCTGGGCATTGTGCATTGGAACTACGACCCGACCACGCCGCGAGGGCCGCCGATGGCCATTCGCCCCCGCCCCGAACAGTGCCGCGCGTGGGCTGAAAACGCCGGCTTTTCGCTCTGCCCGCCGGGGATCGTGGCCTTGCCCCCCTACCACTACGGCTTGGCTTTGGTCCGTCCGGCAACCGGCCAGTGACGCGGTGACGCACTGCGCATCAAGAACGCGCCGCGGTTTTTCTAGGGGAACTGCCACCGATGGCGGACGCGACGGAGCGCGTCCCTCCAGGCACGCGCTGGAGGGCCACGCTTCCTTGGAGGGCCACGCTCCGTCGTGGCCGGGCACCGGATAGTAAACGCGAGGGACGCGACGGAGAAGACGGACGCGACGCAGCGTGTCCCTCCATAGCTAACACGTTGGCAGGGGTGGCGGCACGCCGGCAGGGTGCACTTCTGAAGCCCGCAGCCCGCCGAGCCACGCCTTATCCCAGGCCGTGTTTGGCCAGCTTGTCGCGAAATGTCGAAGGCTTCATGCCCAGGGCCGCGGCCGCGGCCGTCTTGTTGCCCCCCGCCGCGCGCAGGGCGTTTTCCAGCAGGCGGCGTTCGGCCTGGTCCATGATGGCCTGGAAGCCCCCATTAAGCGCCGACGTGGCCCCGGCGATACCGGCGGTCTCGGCGGTCAGCAGCTCGGCCGTAATCCGCCCACCCCCTATCAGAAATGCCCGCTCCAGCGTGTGGAACAACTCGCGGACATTGCCGGGCCAGTCGTGGCGCTGGAGCACGGCGATGGCCTCCGGTTCGATCGAGAACGCGCTGTCGCGCGCGATGCGCCGCATGAGGTGGTCCACCAGCGCCGGCACGTCTTCCAGGCGCTCCCGCAACGGCGGAATCGTGATCCGCAGCACGTCCAGGCGGTAATACAGATCCTGGCGGAACGTGCCGTCGGCCACCTTTTCCAGGAGATTGCGCTTGGTCGAGGCGATGATCCGCACGTCGGCCTTGATGGGCGTGGTCCCCCCGACCCGCTCGAAGACTTTCTCTTCGATGGCCCGCAATAGCTTGGACTGCTGCTGCAGGGGGATGTCGTCCACATCGTCCAGGTACAGGGTGCCCCCTTCTGCCAGGTCGAACCGGCCGGGCCGCTTCTGCTCGGCACCGGTGAAGGACCCCTTCTCATGGCCGTACAGCTCGCTCTCGATGAGCTGGGGAGGAAGCAGCGTGCAGCCGACCTTGACAAACGGGAACGCCTGGCGGTGCGAGTGGCGATGGATGACCGAGGCCACCAGGTCCTTGCCCACGCCGGTTTCGCCGCACAATAGCACGTTGGCATCGGTGCGGGCGCAGATTTCGACCATGCGTTTGACCCGGGCCATGGCCGGCGACTGGCCCACGATTTCGCCCTCGATGTCGCGGCGCTGGGCAGCTTGGGCGCTTTGCCGGGCGGCGGCCTGTTTCTCGCGCTCGATTCGGGCCAATAGCGGGAATAAGTCCTCGTTGCGGAAGGGCTTGGTGATGAAGTCGTAGGCCCCCGCCTTGACCGCCTCCACCGCCACCGGGATGCTGCCGTAGGCGGTCATCATGATGACCGCCACGTCCTCGCCCCAAGGGCCACGCTTGATCCGGCGAAGCAACTCCAGGCCGTCGATGCCCGCCATCTTCAGATCGGTGACCACCACGTCGAAGCGTTCCTCGCCGAGCCGGCGGAGTGCTTCGGCGCCATCGGCGGCGGCCACGACCTCGTGGCCTTGCGCGGCCAGGTCGTCGGTCAGCGTGACGCGTTTGATCTTCTCGTCGTCGACTACCAGGATTCGCATGGGCAACCGATGGCAAAGACGTTGCGCCCGCCGGACCGGCCCGCACACCTGCATCGTAACTCGTTGCCAAACAATGGGTTGCTGAAAACCCCCGCGCTGGCTTTGCGGGACGCCGACGGGATTGCCACTTTTGCCAATTGTACCTCGCCGGCGCGGGGCTTGGCAGGGACGCTAGCGCAAAGCGAGCCGGGAGCACCCGTCGGCGGCGTCAAGCGCCGGCATGCGTCAAAGAACATCACCGGCAGCTTGTGCTGCCGGCTCGTTGCCGCATCCGCGCAGGCGCAAAGGATGCACAGCCGGTAAGAACCCGGCGGCGCGTCATCACACAAACCACCGGCGTGGGTGCAAAGCACCCACCCTACCTCAGGCCTCTTCCACGACCGCCAGGCCCAGGGCTTTGGCCAGCTCGATGAGCGGCTCGCGGAGGTCGCCGTAAACCGTCACGCGGTGCCAACCGAAGCGGTCCCACTCGGCGAACATCTTGCCGATGTCGCCCCGCACCTCGCCCACGAGCTGGGTGCGGCAGCCCCGATCCGCATCCAGATTGCCCACCGCTTTGGCCTGGTGCAAGACCATCAATTTGGCGGCCACGTTGGTGCGGAACGAGGTGGTCATGTAGCCCTCGGGCAGGAAGGATTGCGCGCAGCAGCCCCGCGGGTCGCGATTGTGCAGGGTGCGGATGCGGTACGGGTTGGCCGGGCCCGAGGGCCCAAACACCTTCGTCAGCGCCATGCAGTGGGCGTAAACGATCTGGTTTTTCGAGGTATCCAGGGTGGGATCGGAGACATAGCCGGCCCGGCCCACCAGAATGCGGCCTAGCAGGGTGCTGACGGAATCGTCGGGCATGGCTTCGCACACCCCCTGGCCGCCGTCATTGAGAATCTGCATGAATCCCAGGCACGGGTAGGCCGGCAACTGGCCCGAGGCGAACCCGCCCAGGCAGTTCATGGTGATGCTGTCGGTGCCGTACTTTTTCATCAGCGCGAGCATGGCCAGGTACACGGCACCGGCCTTGCGGATCCACTCGGGCTGGGCCTCGACAACCTTTTCGGCCTGGGAGGACCAGCGCTGGGCCCAGGCCTGGGCCTCGTCGGGATGCACCTGGTCGTAGAGGGCCTTGAACTCGGGGAAGCCGACGTAGATGGCCTTGGCGCCTAAGAACTCTCGCTGTTGGCCGGGTGTGCCCGCCCCCACGATCAAGAACCGCGATTCTTTGAGGCGTTTGAGGCACTCGGCGATGGGCGTCAGGGTGGGCCGGTCCTCGCGGCAGGCCATGGGGCCGCCTTGGGCGAAGGTCGCCCGATACGCCGCTTCGCACCGCTGGGCGAACGTGGCCGGGGTCATCCCAGGCTGCCGCACCTGGGCGAACAGGCGGGCCACCGCCACCAGGTCGGCCGGGCGGGTGCTGGAGACGGCCGCCACGGGTACGCGGTTCCGCCGCAGGGCGCTTAGGCCCACCAGGAACACCCCGCAGCCCCCCAAGAACTCGTCGGCCACCAGGTACGGCTTGCCCAACTGCCCCAACTGGTGCAACACGCCGGTCAGCCCCCAGTTGAGGGTGACCACGTAGGCCAGGTAGCCGTCCACGCTGTCTTTCAGGGCGACGGCCTTTTGCGTATCGGCCGGCTGCGCAACCACCACGGGGACAAACTCCACGCCGGGGCATCCCTCGGCCAGCAGATTGAGCACTTGTTGCTGCCGGGCCTGGCAGTCGAAGCCGGGATAGGGCCAGATCTCCCGCTCCTGGCTGTTCGCCAAGAACACCAGGGCCACCCGCACCGGTTTGTCGGCCGAACGGGCCTGAGTCAGCGGCAGGGCCAGCCCCGCCGCCATGGCTGCTCCGCACCGCCCCAGAAACGTTCGCCGGCTCAACCCGTGGGCACACCCCTTGCATCCAAGACCCATCGCGCGGCACATCGCATTGCCTCCCGGAAGCACAAAACGACTCGTCCTCGCCCGGCCATTGTACCACGGGCACAGCGGCCGTCACGCGGGACAAGTTCCGCTGGCCGGATCGCGGGCAAAGTGTTCCCGCGATTGCCGCCAGCGCACCCGCAAGGCGATGCGCTCAGATCCACCCGTGTTCCAGGTACCAGCGGGCGGTCTGGCGGATCCTTTCGGACAGGGGCACAGCGACCTGGAAGCCCAATTCCCGGCGGGCCCGCTCGGTCGAGCACACCCACGAGCCGGCCAGGGCCTCGCGGACTTTGTCGAGATTCAAGGCCAGCGGCTTGCCCCGCAGGCGGCCGATGAGTTCGTTGCAGGTGCCAATCAGCCACACAATGGGGCTGGGCACGCGGAGCATCCATGCCCGGGGCCGGCCCACTTCGGCCGCAATCCAGCGCCCCAGTTCCAGGTAGCTCGGCTGCTCGTCACAGGCCGCAAAATAGATGCCGGTACTGTCGTAGTGCTGGGGCGAGTCACCGGCCGCGGAGAGTCGTTTGCCGCGCTGGGCGGCCAAGATCAAGGCCTGCGCCAGGTCGGCGGCATGGATCAGCGAGAAGCGGTGCACGGCCAGTCCCGCGTTGGCATGCACCCCCAGGCGGCGGACCGCCCGGTAAACTTCCACCCCTTTGGCATCGCGCTCGCCCATGACGAAGGGAGGCCGGACGATGGTCACCGGTACGCGGTCCGCAAACCGGCGGGCCTCGTGTTCGGCGGCCAGTTTGCTCCTGCCGTAGGCCGAGACCGGCTGGGGCGGGTCCTCCTCGGTGCGGGGCCGATCGCCGGGCGAAGGCCCGGCCGCAGCCAGGGACGAGACGACCACCAGCACCGGCGGCGTGGCCTGCTCGGCGCACGCCTGGGCGATGCGGCGCGTCCCCTCGGCGTTGACGGCAAAGTACTCGCGGCGGTCCAGCGCCGTGGTGCAGCCGGCCGCGTGAAAGACGACTTCGGCCCCGGCCACCGCATGGCTCAGGCCGTCGCCATCGGCCACATCGCCGTAAGCCAAGCGGACCCCAAGCGGTTCAAGCTGCTCCACCCGCGACGTCTTGCGCACCAGACAAGTCACCTCGTCGCCGCGGGCCCGCAGCGCCTGAACCAAATGATAACCCACAAAGCCGCTTGCGCCGGTAACGAGCACCCGGGCCATGCCAAACTCCCTCCCAAGCCAAACCCCTTCTTCCCCCTAATGGTATCGGCAAAGTTTCCGAGTTGCAGCCAACACCGCTTAGCGCGGCCGGCCACTGGTTCTGCCGGGCGCCAGGCCGTATACTCTGGCAGGCGATGCGAGCCTGGGCGCGCAAATCGCAAGCGCAGGCCGGTTTTTTGGCCACGGGAAGCGGGCCGGCCGGCAATTTCCCGCAAGCCCCGCCTGGCCACGGGAGGAACGACCCTTGGAAGCCAAAGACGCACTGCAATTGGACCAGTACATCCGGGCCATCCCCGATTTTCCCAAGCCCGGCGTGTTGTTCCGCGACATTACGCCGCTATTGGCTTCGCCAGCGGCCTTTCGGCAGGCCATCGACGGCATCGCCCGCTGGACGGCCCAGCAGGGGGCCCGGCTGGTCGCCGCGGTCGAGGCCCGGGGGTTCCTCATTGCGGCCCCGCTGGCCCTGGAGCTTCAGGCCGGCTTGGTGCCCATCCGCAAGAAGGGTAAGCTGCCCTACCGCACCCTGTCGCACACCTACGATTTGGAATACGGGCAGGACACGCTCGAAATCCACGAAGATGCCATTCCCCGCGGAACGCCGGTGGTGGTGGTCGACGACGTGCTGGCCACCGGCGGAACCGTCGAGGCGTGCTGCCGGCTGATCGAAAAGGCCGGCGGCAAGGTGGCCGGGTGCGCGTTTCTGATCGAACTGGCCGGCCTGGGCGGCGCCCGGAAGATCACGGCCTATCCCCATTTCAGCCTGCTCAGGTTCGATTAGGCGGCCGGATGCAGGCTAGGCGCAGAACCTCGCCGGCAAGGGGACGCCCGCCGAACTCGGTGTACCCCTTCGGGCTACGGGGGCACCACGACGTTCATATCGATCCGGATCCCTTGATCGCCGCGGCGGCGGCAGAAGACTAGGGCCAGGGTCTGGCCCGCGCGGGCTTTTTCCAACAGCAGGCCCACATGGTCCAGGTCGCGGGGGCGGATGAGGCCGATGCGGGCAAGCACGTCGCCCTCCTCGGGACGGTGGGCCAGCATCTCGTAGCGCTTGGCATCCACGGCCGTAATGACCACGCCGCGGGCAACGCGCAACTGCATGGCCTTAGCTTTGGCCGGGTCCAGGGGGGCGGCGGTCAGGCCCAGGCGGCGGAGCAACGCGGCCGGGTCCGGCTTGGGACGCGCCGCGGGAACCAGCGTCAGTTTCCGGGGCGTGCCCTGGCGGAGCAGTTCCACCACCAGCGGCTGCTGGGGTTTATGCCCTACCAAGGCCAGATGGTATTCCGCCGCGCCCGGCACGGGCCGGCCGCCCACCCCCGGCGCGGCCGCATTCCTCCTTACCTGGGCATCCTGGCCAGCTTGGTGAGGCTCGTGCCGGCCGTGAAGAATGTGAGCTTCCGCATCCCGCCCCAACTGGGCAATCTGGCCAGCTTGCGGGGGCTCTGGGGGGACGACACGCGACTGAGCGGAGCCAGCACGCCGGCGCTCGGCCCCGCCGCCCGCCCGCCCCCCCGCGGCCGGGGGGGGCGGGGGGGCGGGTGCGGGCCCCCGCCCCC